>JAGBHP010000023.1 GCA_017935435.1 Clostridia bacterium
ATTGTTGTAGACAATTTCGTTCAGATAGTGTAAAATGTGTGTAGGACTTCATACTAACCTCCGTGTTTATGTTTGTTGTGGTAAACTACATTTTACACTAGAGTTATTATGAAGTCTATTTATTTTTTTCATGTTGCACTTAATATTATAATCTGCCCAGCTCCCCTTACACAGGGGAGCCTATCGCACACCACAACCTTTAATGATATAAATTCCAATTTAACACACTCTGACATATCACATACAAAAAGGTGGTAGGCATACAAGCCTGCCACCTCATTTTTTTACAGGAAATTACAACATTTTAAGAAATTCTTCGTAATTTATTATTTTAATACCCAAGCTTTGCGCTTTTGCAAGCTTACTTCCTGCCTCTTCGCCTGCCAAAACCAAATCTGTTTTTTTAGAAACACTTCCGACGCTGCTTCCGCCGTTATCTTCAATCATTTTCACGACTTCGTTTCTTGACACCCCGGGAAGAGTACCTGTGATTACGATTTTTAAGCCGCTAAGCGCATTTGTTGAGTTTTCATTTTCAATATAACTCATATTTACGCCTGCACTTTTTAGTTTTTCTATTATTTCAATATTCTTTTCGTTTTTAAAAAATTCTTCGATATTTTGCGCTGTTTTTTCGCCGATTTCGTGGACTTGTGCCATTTCTTCCGCTGTAAGGCTTGCTATTTTATCAATTGTTTTAAATTCACGAGCAAGTATTTTTGACGAACGCTGACCGTTGAGCCTTATTCCAAAAGCGAAAAGCAGACGGTATAAGTCGTTTTCCTTCGATTTTTCTATTGCATCAAGAAGGTTTTGAGCAGATTTTTCTCCCATTTTTTCCATTTCGGCAATTTCCTCTTTTTTAAGGTAATAAAGGTCAGAAATATCCGAAATCATTCTGCGCTCTGCCATTTGTTCTACGAGTGCAGGACCTAAACCCTCAATATCCATAGCATCACGTGATGCAAAGTGAATAATTCCCCTTACAACCTGTGCAGGACACGCAGAATTTGTGCATCTGTGCGCCGCCTCGCCCTCTTCACGCAAAACAACCGCTCCGCAAACGGGGCAATTTTCAGGCATAATAAATGCTTTTTCTTCACCTGTTCTGTCATCTTTTTCCACGTTTACAATTTCGGGAATAATATCCCCTGCCTTGCGAACGTAGACATTATCACCGATTTTTATATCTTTTTCTTTAATATAATCAAGGTTATGAAGAGTTGCACGGCTTACGGTAGAGCCTGCAACACGCACGGGAGTAAGCACAGCATTAGGCGTAAGCACGCCTGTTCTTCCTACCTGAATTACAATGTCTAACAGCTTTGTTTTTTTAGTTTCGGCAGGGAATTTGTATGCGATTGCCCAACGTGGACATTTTGAGGTTGAGCCGAGCTTTTCACGGCTATTTAGGTCATTTACCTTTATAACCGCACCGTCAATATCAAATTTTAAATCCTCACGCTCTTTGCCAATTTCCATTACCCTGTTAAACGCATCTTCTATATTTTTAAACGCACTTTTTTTAGAAACAACCTTAAATCCCTGAGTTGCTAAAAACTCGAGTCCTTCGGTGTGAGTTTTTATTTTGACACCCTCAATTTTCTGAATGTTAAAAACAAAAATATCAAGCTTTCGTGATGCTGCAATGGACGAATCAAGCTGACGAAGGCTTCCTGCCGCCGCATTTCTCGGATTTGCAAAAAGTGGCTCGCCGTTTTGCTGGCGACTCTCATTCATTTTTTCAAAATCTTCTTATCCTATAAAAACTTCGCCTCTTACTTCTAAGTAAGGCACATCATCTGTTAAAGAAAGCGGTATTGATTTTACGGTTTTTAAGTTTTCCGTAACGTCTTCGCCCACAGCTCCGTCACCTCGGGTTGAGCCGCGTACGAATTTTCCGTTTTCATATTCTAAGGAAACCGAAAGACCGTCAATTTTATATTCTACGGCATATTGAGTTTCTTTGGTTTCAAGCGCAGAACATACACGTTCATCGAAATCTAAAATTTCCTGTTTGGAAAAAGCGTCAGTTAAACTTTGCATCGGCACTTCGTGAATTACCTTTTCAAAGCCGCTCAAAACTGCACCCCCAACACGCACAGTAGGAGATAGCGGGTCTTTAAAATCAGGATATTTTTCCTCTAAAGCGCAAAGCTCACGAAGAAGCATATCATACTCAAAGTCCGATATTTCAGGGTTATCCTCCACATAATATTTATGTGAATGATATTTTAAAAGCTTCGTAAGTTCATTTAATCTTTCAATACTCATACTTTCCTCCAAAAAGAGTTTATTAATTATATTTTAACCTAAAGCTGTAAAAATTTCAATTTCTTTTTTAAAAAAACAAAAAACTATTGCTTATTTTAATATGTTGTAGTAAAATTATCTAGTAAAATTTTAAACGAATGGGGACTTTTTTACTATGAAAAAGCTTGCACTTACATATTTAATTTTAGCAAGTGTGCTATGGGGCACTTCGGGAATATTTGTTCATTTTCTTGCGCCGTTTGGTTTTTCCTCTTTGCAGATGACCTTTTTGCGTGCGTTAGTATCGGCGGCAGCTTTGGGAATTTATATTTTAATTACAAACCGCTCACTTTTTAAAGCGAACATAAAACAGCTTTTATTATATATAGGAAGCGGAGTATCATTTTTTTTAACGGCAAGCAGTTATTATATTTCTATGCAGGCAACGACAATTTCTACTGCCGTTGTGCTTATGTACACCGCACCGATTTTTGTAATGATTTACTCGGTAGCTTTTTTGGGAGAAAGGCTTACTAAAACAAAAACCGTTGCCGTAGTCGCCATGATTGCAGGATGCGGTCTTGTTTCGGGCATAATCGGTGGGCTAAAGTTTGATTTAACAGGAATACTCTTTGGCTTTTTATCAGGCATTTCATATAGTGCGTATAATATTTTTACAAAAATTGAGATGCGCAAAAAATGTAACCCGATTTCAGCGACATTTTACTGCTTTTTAACGGCAGTAATTTTAGGTGCATTTATCTGTAATATCAGTTCTTTGCCGAGTGCTTTTGCAGAAAATTTGCCTGTTACCGTTCCTCTTGCAATAGGTCTTGGAATTTTTACGTGCGTGCTTCCTTACTTTTTATATACATTATCGCTCAAGGTGCTTCCTGTGGGGACTGCCTCAGCACTTGGTATTATAGAGCCTATGGCGGCAACTGTTTTCAGCGTGATTATATTTAGAGAAGTGCTTGGAATTTACTCGTGTTTGGGAATTGTGCTTATTTTAGGCTCGGTATTTCTTTTGAGTAAAAGTGAAGACTAAATATGGAGGGATAGTTTTGAAAACTGCGTTAATTACGGGTGCATCTCGGGGAATAGGTGCAAAAACGGCAGAAATTTTGGCACAAAACGGCTACCGTGTTATTATAAATTACAATAAAAGTGAAAAAGAGGCACTTGCGCTCTGCGAAAACCTAAATTCTATGGGAGGTTCAGCTTTTGCCGTGCGTGCTGACCTTTCAAAAAGCTCTGAAATTAAAGAAATGTTTGAAAAAATAAAGGAAATTTCAGACGGGGTGGATTTGTTAGTAAATAACGCAGGGATAGCAGATGTCAGTCTTTTTACCGACGTTTCGGAAGAAAAATATGACGAAATTTTTAATGTCAATATGAAATCTGTGTTTTTGTGCTCTAAATACTGCGCACCTTTTATGATTAATAAAAAGTGCGGAAAAATTATAAATATATCATCAATGTGGGGTATAACAGGTGCGTCATGCGAGGCCGTTTACAGTGCGTCAAAAGCGGCGGTTATAGGCTTTACAAAGGCACTTGCAAAGGAGCTTGCACCGAGCGGAATTACGGTAAACTGCATAGCACCGGGCGTGATTGAAACTGATATGAATAAAAATCTTTCGGATGAGGATTTAGACGCATTAAAGGAAGAAATTCCTCTTGCAAGATTCGGAAAAAGCGAAGATGTCGCAAACACAGTTCTGTTTTTGGCATCGCCGTCTGCTGACTATATAACGGGTCAAGTAATAAGCACCGACGGCGGAATGGTGATATAGAGTAGTGCGGTAAAATGCAAATGGGGCTATCTTATTAATCATTTATCGTGAATAAAATCAAATGCTTTTGTAGGGAGTGCATTTATGCACTCCGCGGAATGGATAAATCCATTCCCTACAATATGTTGTGCATTTTTATTCAGCGATATGTTGTTAATGAGATAGCCCCATTATTATTTTTCTTCGTCAAACTCAATATTATCAAAAGCGTATCTTAAAGCTTTATTAATAAGCTCGTTGCGTGACCTTCCGCTTTTGCGTGCGATTTCTTCTATGTAGTTGTTTAGTTCTGCCTCAATGCGTATTGTAAGAGTTACAGACTTTTCGGGCTTGGGAGTTATAATAAATTTATTTGACTCATTTTTCATTGTAATCACCTCTATATTATTATAACAATAAAAGCAGAAATATATAAGAACACGATTTGTAATATAAAAATAAAATTAAATGCTATTGACAAATAATACAATTTGTGTTAATATATATTAAAATAGTTCTATACTATTTCAATTGTTGTTACACAAAAAAAGACAAAGGCAATGACTTTTAAGTTTACCTTTGTCTTTTTTGTGTTTTAAAAATGATAGTAAGGTTATTTCTCAAATTAAATTTTTAATAGAATCTCTTTTAGTAAATTTTCGGGTAACAGTAATTGTCTGTTTAGTCTTAATATAATTTTTTTCGATTTTTTGAAACAAAAGGTCAGCCGCAATTGTGCAAAGGTCTTCTAAGTGCATTTTTATACACGAAAGGTTTATATCGGAGTAGGGAACGCTTGTGATATCGTCCATACATATCAGGGAAATATCATCAGGGACAGACATTTTTTCTTCTTTAAGACGCTCTAAAATTCCCGAGGCGATATGACTGTATGCGGCAAAAATCACAGTCGGCAAATCCTTCTGTTTAAGCATTTCATCCATAGCAAAATAACCTGCATCATAAAAACGCTTGTCGCTTATAACCACATCGCTTTCACGATAGGCGAGCATTCTGCTTTTCATCGCCTGTTTAAAATAGCCGTATTCAGAAACGGCAAGCTTTTCGCCGATAAAACCTATTCTGGTGTGCCCAAAATGAGTAAGAAGCGAAAGCGCTTCTATCATGGCAGGAAAAATATCCACCCTTACACAGTCAGCATCTTTTGTTTCAGATTCAAGACCAATTTCAACAATGGGCGTATCTGTTTCGTTTTTTATTGCGCCCTGCGGCTCTATTACTATAATTCCGTCGACGTGAATAAATTTTGTGTAATATTCTATGAGTTCATTTTGCGTTTTGTGCGAAAAGTTGCTTACGCCGAGTATCATAGTACCGCCGTGGACAGCGATTTCGTTTTCTATGCTTGTTGCCATTTGTGTATAGTGAATACCCAAAATTTCGGGGCAGATTACGGCAATTGCCTTTTTAGAGTATTTGGGCTTATAGTATTTTTCAAAGCATCCTTGTTCTTTTGCAATCTTAAAAATCATTTCTTTTGTGGCATCGCTTATCTCGTGACTGTCAGATAATGCCTTTGAAACGGTGGAAACCGAAACGTTTGTAAGTGATGCAAGCTTGGTTAAAGTCATATTTTTCACCCTTTACGAAATATTTCGTAAATTATTATAGCATATTTCGCATTTTTTTGCAATATGGGAATAAATCTCGAAAATTTTTCGTGAAATAACCGATTGACAGAAAGCATTTATATGGTATAATTAAGGTAAGGCATTATATGCCTAAACGAAAAAGGAGTTGACATTATGCTCGCTATTATAAATGCAACGCTTTGTATGCCCGACCATTTTATTCCTAATGCTTCTATTTTAATCGAAGACGGAGTAATTGTTGATTTTGGCAAAAAGCTCGAAATACCGGCTTGCGCTGAAGTTTTTGATGCGCAAGGACTTTATGTTGGTCCCGGTCTTGTAGATATTCATACACACGCAGATGGTGAAACCTGGTTTTACGATGACCCTGTAAAATGCTCTAAAAGGTTGCTTGACCACGGCGTAACAACTGTTCTTCCTACGCTTTATTACAGTTTAAACAAAGAGCAGTTCTTAGAAGCTATTGATAAAATAGATTCATTTGCCGAAAAAGGCGAAATGCCGAACTTTGCAGGCTATTATATGGAAGGTCCTTACCTTAACCCGAATTTTGGATGCGACCGTGAAAATAACCCGTGGAAAGGTCCGATAAAAAAAGAGGATTATGAGGAAATTTTAAATAAGGTTTCAAAAACCGCTAAAGTTTGGGCGCTTTCACCTGAACGTGAGGGCAATATGGATTTTGTCCGTGATGTTAAGGCTAAAATTCCAAATATTGTGTTTACGGTTGCTCATAGTGAGGCTACCCCCGACCAGATTGAAGAACTTATGCCTTTAGGACTTAAAATAGGTACTCACCACACAAATGCAACAGGTACACTTGAGAGCTTCCCTGAGTGCCGAGGTGTGTGTGTTGATGAAGCAGTAAACTACAATTCAGATATTTACGCAGAGCTTATCTGCGACTCTATGGGTATTCACGTACACCCATATAATTTAAGACTTCTTACCAAGATTAAGGGTAAGGAAAAGATTATTCTTATTTCTGACTCGTGCGTATACGACGGACCTCCGATTCCGGGCTGCGAGGAAGCATTTGATATTTGCTTTGACTGGAACGGCGAAATTGCAGGCTCAAAAATGACACTTGACATTTCGTGCCGCAATATGATGGTACATACAGGTGCATCAGTTTGCGATGTATTCCGCTACGCATCAACCAACCCTGCAAAAGCAGTTGGCTTTACCGATGTAGGTCAGATTAAAAAAGGTTATCTTGCTAATTTAACCATTGTTGACCAATGGTTTAATGTAAAAAATACAATATTAAAAGGAGAAATTGTAAAATGAGCAATTTTATTACTGATCCGGCAACAAAATTTGATTTTCAGCCACATGAATTTGTTCCTTTTAAGGACAAGAAGGTTTGCGAGTATGTTCGTAGCCTCAGCGGCAAAGATCTTGAAAAGAGAGAAGACTGGTGGCATCCTGAATTTAACGTAAAAGTTATG
>JAGBHP010000024.1 GCA_017935435.1 Clostridia bacterium
AAATGCTTAAAATAAATATTACTAATATATTTTTAAACTTATTAAATGGCAAAAAATATATTACTTAAGGAAAAAATCGTTTTTAAACGATTTTTTCTATTTAAACAAGCATTTTTACTCGAACGAATTTCGCCTCTCGACGTACCTTTGTACGCCTTCGGGTAACCCCTACGGGCTTAATTCGTCCGTTCTGAAACATTTTTTCCTATTCCCCAAAATTGAGGGACTGTAAAAAATCACTGATTTTTTACAGTCCCTTTATAGTAATCTGAACCTTTGTGAAAAGATTTATCCAAGCACTTTTATAATATATGCTGCAATAGTTTTTGTGTAGTCAACAAGCTTGTCGCACTCGATAAATTCGTTTGGCTGATGTGCTCCACCTTCGACACTGAAATCTCTGCCTGCACCAAAGCCGTAAGCGTTTTTACTTCCGTATTTCAAAATGATTGAAAGGTCTGAAAGACAGGAACCGCAAACCTTGATATCGTTACCTGTGCTTTCTTTTGCAGCATCTACCATAAGCTTAACATTTTCGCTGTCAGGCTCACAGAAGCCATAGTGGAAAAATCTTGTATATGGCTTAAATCCGTCGCCAATAAGTCCCATTGGGTCAAGCTTTTTGTTTATTTCTTCTTCAACTGCTTTGAATTCTGCTTCTATTTCTTCCTTTGATTTATCGGTGTAATATGCAAATTTAAGCTCGCCTACGCCCATATCCGTTCCGTTATTACCTGCACGGACTTCTTTGTATCTGAGGGATGTTTCAGGAATAATAGTTCCGTTGTAAAATCTGTTTGCATCCAGTTCTTTTCGTCTGTTTGCAGCAAACTTTTCAATTTCTCCCATAACAACAGGGAAAGCTGATGCAGTAAGTTTAGCACTGTCCACAATATTTTTTGTGTGGAAGAAATATGATGTTTCGCCACCACCTGAAGCACAGTGCCAGATTTCTCCATCGCGTCCGTCCATACTTACAATATTATCGCAGGGGTTTTTAAGAACACCTGCCAATGCACCGTGGGAGCCACCAAGCTCTTCATCGGAGTATGCAACAAACACAAGGTTTTTCTTAGGCTTAAAGCCAAGCTCCTTTAAAAGCTTAACTGTAAAGAGTGCTGTTGCGATTGCGTATTTATCATCACATGCACCTCTGCCGAAAATTTTTCCGTCTTTAATTTCGCCTGATAACGGGTCAAACTCCCAGTTTGCAGGATTTCCTATTTCAACAGTATCGGTATGAGCCATAAGCATAAGTTCATCTGTATCTTCAGCACCTTTCCATACTGCAGAAACGTTATATCTTTCTTCAAGATTTCTGCCGGGCATAAAATCAGGATTCTGCTCAAACCCATCAAGGGAAAGAGGGGAGTAAAGCTCGCTGTCAAGACCAAGCTCACAACAAAGCTTGTGTATGTACTGAGCACATTCCTTTTCGTTTCCTGTTTCACCGAAACTTTCGGAATTTATTTTAATAAGGTCTGACAAAAGCTTAAAGAGTTCATCCTGTCTTTCATCTATAAGATTACATATTTTTTTAATCATTTACATTCCTCCGTTTTTGGCAATTATTCTCATGTAATTATAACAGAAACAAGTATAAATTGCAACACGAAAAAGCTCTTGGAAATGTAAAAAAAGTTCATAATCGTAAAAATGCTTAAAATAAATATTACTAATATATTTTTGAACTTATTAAATGGCAAAAAATATATTACTTAAGGAAAAAATCGTTTTTAAACGATTTTTTCTATTTAAACAAGCATTTTTACTCGAACGAATTTCGCCTCTCGCTGTACCATCGTACAGCTTCGGGTAACCCCTACGGGCTTAATTCGTCCGTTC
>JAGBHP010000025.1 GCA_017935435.1 Clostridia bacterium
GGGTTTGCGTAGCAAACTCGGAGGGATTGTAATAGTTAAAATAATGTTAAAAATAAAAATAGAGAAACAATCCCTCAGTCTCACTGCGTTCGACAGCTCCCTTTACACAAGGGAGCCTATTTTATCCGTGCAAGATTTAGCGAGAAGATCGCTATAACAACCCATTTATGGGTAGCAAGTAAAAGTTGCGTGGCTGGCAGGCCAATAAAAAAAACGCACTTGTGCGTTGCCAGTAGAGGGTAGGGCTATGCCCGAAAATGAAAGACCACCCTCTATGCGGGTGGATATTTATTTAAATTTAAAAAGCTTATAATCTTGACAAAAAAGAGCAAAAATAGTATCATATAACAAAACGCAAATAAGGAGCATAACGTGAAAAATCACGTTAACGCCTCCGGCGGTGCATAATTCCCATCACACGCCTTATCTGCCCACAACGAGAAAGGCTTGTGTTTTTAGTTACTATTTGTGGGCAGAAAGGCTATGGAAATTAATATGGAAATTCTTGTGATATTTACGGGTGGAACGATAGGAAGCAAGGCACAAAACGGGTGGATTTCACCAAATGGCGATACAAGCAGTTTGCTTTTAGCAAAATACCGCTCAGTTACGGGTGATAACGAAACAAAATTTACAACGCTTTCGCCATACACGATTTTGAGCGAAAATTTGTCGGCGGATGAGCTTAATCTGCTTACCGACTGCATTTTTAAAGAAAGCAAAAAAGACTATGACGGAATAATTATAACCCACGGCACAGATACTCTTCAGTACAGTGCCGCGGCTCTTTCTTTGATGCTTGGAAAAGTGAAAATGCCGATTTTATTCGTTTCTGCTGCCTATCCGTTAGATGACGAACGCACAAACGGCGTTTTAAACTTCATCGGCGCAGTAGAGTTTATAAAAAGTAAGCTAAAAAACGGTGTTTTTGTAAGCTATAAAAATGAAAATGAAAGTAAAATAAATATTCACACCGCAACAAGAATTATTGCACATCCCGAGGCGTCAAGTGACGTTTTTAGCCTAGATAACAACCCATATGCTTTTTTTAAAAAGGGAAAAATGAGCCTGAATCCCTGCTATAAAACGGGTATTTTGGGCGAAACCACCGGTAAAATAAGCTTTACAAAATCTCCTGATATATTGTTTATCGAAAGCCGCCCCGGCTACGGCTATGAATATCTCCCTGATGACTGCTGTGCAGTAATAATCAGCCCATATCACTCGGGTACGCTAAATACAGGAAGCGAAAAATTTAAGCTTTTCTGCAAAAAGGCAAAAGAAAGAAACATCCCTGTTTTCGTGGTGAACGTGCCGAAAGGTACGGCATACGAAAGCTCGTCGCTTTTTGATGAACTCGGTCTTTGTGTTCTGCCATTTTGCACCAAAATTTCAATTTATGTAAAATGCTGGATAGCGCAAAGCGCAAATACAGACATTAAAAATTTTGTTTTAAACCAAATAGCAGAGGAATTTATATTGTAATGAAAGATATTAAACAAGTTGACGTATTTAAAAAAATCGGTTATACTAAACAGTGAGGTGTAACAATGAAACAGAGTGAAAAAACAGAAATTACAATAGAAAAGCTCTTAATGTCTGCTGAAAACGAGTTTGCGGATAAAGGTTTATATGGCGCACGAATTGATGCAATTGCTGAAAATGCGGGCATAAACAAGCGTATGATTTATCAGCACTTTGGAAGCAAAGAGGGCTTATATTCCGCAGTTTTAGAGCGAGTTTATGTGCGAGGCGCTCAGATTGAGTCAAGCGTATTTGAAAAAAATATGAGTAGCTTTGATGCGATAAAATGCTTAGTCAAGGAATATTTCCATTTTCTTAAAAGTGACAATAATTTTGTCCGTATAATTATGTGGGAAAACTTAAATAATGCGCAGTATCTTAAAAAAACAGGCGCAGGCGAAACAAAAACCCCGTTTATAAAATACATCAAAAAAATACTAAATGACGGAAAAGAAAAAGGCGAATTTAAAAAAGAAATTTCCGAAAAGCAGGTTATGCTGTCGCTGATTGGCGGTGCTTTTTCCTACTTTTCAAACATACATACACTTTCAGTTGTGTTAGACTTTGATATGGAACAAAACGAAAATATCGAAAAGCGTATAAAGTGGGTTGCGGACTCTATTATAAAGCAAATTTCTCTGTAATCAACTGGCGGTTGATACGCTAATTTTAGTTTTACCTTGACAGTGCAGGAAACGTATAATACAATTTAGAAAAGCGCAATTGCACCAAAGAAAGGATGCCGATTATGGACTTATCTGAAAAAATATACAATATGAGAAAAAAATCCTCAATTTCCCAAAAGGAATTAGGTAAGCTTACAGGCGTAAGCAATCGTGCGGTTTCAAAGTGGGAAACAGGTCTTTCGCGCCCGTCAACTGCAAATTTATATAAGCTTTCAAAAATATTTAACGTTCCTGTTGAATATTTTATTTCTGACATCGCAGAAAACAGTATGGCGATTCAAAATAAGCCCAAAATGATGAAAACTCTGCGTGATTTATATAAAATCGGCAGAGGGCCGTCAAGCTCGCATACTATGGGACCTGAAAAAGCGTGTCAGCTTTTTAGCGAAAAAAATCCCAACGCTGACCTTTTTAAAATTATTCTTTATGGGTCACTTGCAAAAACTGGATCGGGTCACGGCACAGATAAGGTTATCGAAAAAACACTTGCTCCAAAACGTGCTGAAATTGAATTTAACTATACCGAGGCCAATATTCCACATCCAAACACTATGGATATGTACGCTTTTCGTGGAAATGAGCAGATTGACTATATCAGAGTTTTATCTGTCGGCGGTGGCAGAATTGAAATTGAAAATGCACAGATGCCCGATGAGGCTGATGTTTATCCGCATACAACCTTTGAAGAAATTTCGGCTTACTGCTTAGAAAATCGCTTAACCCTATGGCAATACGTTTTTGAGGTTGAGGGAGAAGAAATTTTTGTATACCTTGAAAACATATGGTCTGCAATGAAAAAAAGTATCAATGAAGGACTTTCTTCCGACGGAATTTTGCCCGGAGGACTAAATGTTGTGAAAAAAGCAAAGCATCTTTATTCTCAGCGTCACATTGATGAAAGCTCGGAAACAAGG
This sequence comes from Clostridia bacterium, assembly GCA_017935435.1. Lineage (GTDB taxonomy): Bacteria > Bacillota > Clostridia > UBA1381 > UBA9506 > RGIG9126. The sequence goes on from JAGBHP010000025.1 coordinate 3,125, forward strand.
GAAAACCGTATGGTTTGTTCCTATGCTTTTGCCGTGAGTGAGCAAAATGCCTGTGGTGAAAAAATCGTAACTGCACCAACTTGCGGTGCATCAGGCGTGCTTCCTGCCGTTTTGTATTATCAGCAGATTAAAAGAGGCTTTTCAGACAGTGACATTGTAAAAGCTCTTGCAACTGCAGGAATAATCGGTAATTTAATTAAAACAAACGCATCTATTTCAGGCGCAGAATGTGGATGTCAGGCAGAAATAGGCAGTGCGTGCGCAATGGCGGCAGCGGCACTCGGCGAGCTTTTAGGTCTTGATATCGGCCAGATTGAATATGCCGCAGAAATTGCAATTGAGCACCATTTAGGACTTACATGCGACCCAATTTGCGGTCTTGTGCAAATTCCCTGTATTGAGCGAAACGCAGTTGCCGCAATGAGAGCAATAAATGCCGTGAGCTTAGCAAACTTTTTATCCGATACAAGAAAAATCTCACTCGATAAGGTTATTCACACAATGAAAGAAACAGGACTTGACCTCTCTAAATCCTACAAGGAAACAAGCGAGGGCGGACTTGCAAAAATTAAGGTCTTTTAACTTTGTGAAATTGTAAAAAAATTGAAAAGAAAAAATAATTGACAAGGCAAAAAAAATAAATTATAATAAAATTATAAATCAATATAAAGGAGGCATATTTATGGCTGAAGTAAAAAATAATTTACCGTTTTTGTTGTTGGACAACAGCAGTATGATTTCTGTTATTAACGAAGGTGAGTTCAAATGTTATAATATGACATTTGAAGAGGCAAGCTACATCATTGGTCTTCATGATGAATCGGAGTTTTTACAGTGTTTCTCAAACCCCGATATTGAGTCGGTTATCTTTAACCACCTGGGTGTTTCTGATAAAAAGTTCCAATACAAAAAAATCAGAAATATGCGTCCGGGTCAGCAGGCGATTGTCTTTAAGCTCTACATTGCTCCGTCTGAAACGCAACCGATTATTCACGCAGACGATGGTGTTGAAGCAAAGAAAATTCAAAATGTGTATGTATATTGCCAGCATTTGATAAGAGTTTCATAAGTGAAGAAATAAACAGGTGCTGTTGCATTACGCACAGGATACTTTAAGACAAAAATCTTAGAATAAAGAATTTTAATTAAATGAAAAATGCACAAATGGGGTATCGCATAAGCGATGCCCCATTAAATTTATTTATTCTGTGTATCTAAAAGCTTTTTTAAAATTGCAACATCTTGTTTTAATTCCAAAGAAGAGCCTGCGGTTTCGATAAAGAGATATCTCTTTTTGGTACGAAGAATATTAATATATTGCCTCCAGTCATCCTGACACTCTATCATAGGTTGATAACTTTCTTCATTTTTAAGCACAATATTTACATTTTTTACGTATTTTATAAGCGTTTTAAGCTCAAACAAGCTATAAAGCAGGGAAACGCTTGCGTTTGGTTGCCAGTTTATAAAAACGTTTTTATATTCAAGCTCCACCAAAAGGCTGATTGTGGTCATATAGTTATCAAAAAGTGTACCGCTTAAAAAATTAAAGGATATATTTTTGTTTTCCTTTTCGGCAAGCTTTGAAATTACGTCTAATCGGCTTAAAAACAAAGCGAGGTATTCTTCGTCTGCGTTTTCGTATGTAACGCTGCCTGCACGAAGACAAACCGAGTCTGTTCCTAAAATATCAGCGATTCTTAAAATCTGCAAAAATTCCTCTTCGGGATTTTCGGACGCATTTAAATCAAACGAAGAATAATACTGCGTACACGAAATTCCGTTTTTTTTCATAGCAGAAGAAATTTCTTCTGCTTTTTTAAAATCAGAAAGAGCAACGTGACAGTCGCACCATTGTATATAGTCGAGAGTTGCATTTTTGGCAATAGCAATAACCTCGTTTATTGATTTACTGTTATAAGAAAGGGATGAAAGACCAAGACTCAAACAGCAGCACCTCCTTAAAAATACTATTTTTTTTATTTTACAATATTTTTGACACTATTTCAATCAGTTAAACCAAAATTTTAAAAAAAGAGCGAGTTGTATAAATCTTACAAAGTTTTTTTGTAAAAAATACATAAAAATATTTAATATTACCGCAAAACACCGCTTATTTGAGCATTTTTGCTTTTTGCCAAAAGAAAACTAAGCAGTATATTTTTACGAAAACAGGCAAAAATTAAGATGTGAAAATAATGAAAAAAGCAGGTGCTGTTACTATGTTAAATAAAGTTGAAATTAGCGGTCTTAACACATCACGTCTTCCTGTTTTGTCACAGACAGAAAAAACGGAGCTTTTAAAAAGAATTAAAGAGGGCGACAGCGAAGCAAAAGAAAAGTTTATTAATGGTAATTTAAGACTTGTTTTAAGTGTGATAAAAAGATTTACAAACCGTGGCGAAAATCCTGACGATTTGTTTCAAATTGGGTGCATAGGACTTATAAAGGCGATAAACAATTTTGATATGTCATTAAATGTTCAGTTTTCCACCTATGCCGTGCCGATGATAATCGGTGAGCTTAAAAGATATTTAAGGGATAATGCACAAATAAGGGTTTCAAGGTCGCTTCGTGATACGGCGTATAAAGCGCTGAAGGCAAAAACTGATTATACAAATAAGCATCAAAAGGAGCCGACAACAGATGAGCTTGCAAAAATGCTTGAAATTCCAAAGGAAGAGCTTGTTTATGCGTTAGAAGCAATCCAGGACCCCGTATCCCTTTATGAGCCTGCATATAATGACGGAACAGACACGATTTTCGTTATGGATCAGGTGAGCGATACTAAAAATACCGACGAAGCGTGGATTGAGGATATTGCATTGTCTGAGGCACTGAAAAAACTCGGCGAGCGTGAAAAACATATAATTACTATGCGCTTTTTTGCAGGCAGAACACAAATGGAGGTCGCAGAAGAAATCGGAATCTCACAAGCACAGGTGTCAAGACTTGAAAAATCGGCTTTGCTTTCTATGAGAAAACATATAAAATGATGTGTATAGCTAAGGTGAATTGGGATTTAACGTAAGGATGTTTGGTTGTGTTTTGTAGGGAATGGATTTATCCATTCCGCCTGTAATGTTGTCGGAAGGCATAAATGCCTTCCCTACAATTTTCACCACAAAACTAATGGCTACATCGTAGGGGCGAATCACGATTCGCCCGCGGGGCAAATACGTTTACCCCTACGCTTGCGACCAAACATCCTTTCGTGAAATTTTATTTTAATTTTTATCTTTATTTTCTTCTTTTTAGGGCTATATATTTTAATCGTTCAGCTTTTTTACAAATATTATTTTACTTGATAATTCTGATAAGGCATAGGCATCCAATATTCCCTTGCACAATCCTCACACATTACTTTATCAATTTTTGCATTCATATCGTAATAAGCTTTAGAGGTACTTTCTCCACAATCATGACAAGTATATGATTTACCACAACCGCAAACCATAAAGATTATAAATAATGTTGCTACGGTTAAATATAAAATCTTTTTCATTATAATTTCCCTCTTTCACATTTTATTGATAAAATCCGGCATCGCCAATAC
>JAGBHP010000026.1 GCA_017935435.1 Clostridia bacterium
ACCTATGAAACCTAAAGAATATCCACCAAATTCTATTTTAATATGATTATAACCTCTTATATTTATATCAAAGTTAACAGGTCGAGAGGTTTTATCCATTTTTGGCGAAGTGTATATAAGCTTGCCGTCTGCGACTACTTTCATTTGACCAACATTGCTGCTGGTTATACCATTTGGAATATATAGAGTTCCTTTTAGCCTGCTATATTTCATATTTGTTAAATATTCTGCTGTGCAATTCCCATAAAGATATAGTCCTTCGCGGTACGTATTTCCGTAATTATCGGTCAATTGATGCTGATATACATTTTTAAATTCTACCCCTATATTATTTTCAGTTAAGTATGCTGACGGATATTCCAATTTGCCATCCGTATCTCCAAGATATACAGTATAATTTGGGCCATCCCAATAAACCGCTTTGCCAAGTGCGTTTGCAACTGCTCTTACCGGCAAGTATGTAGTTCCGTTGTAAATAATTGGCTCAACTTTGTTACCGTTTACATCTGTCGGGTTAAGGGTTTGTCCATCTACAATAATTTTAATACCATTTGCAATTACATCATAAAGAGTGGTTGTATTTGCAGCAAGTACTGTTCCGCCGGTTATTGTTGCACCTATCAATATTCCTGTAATTAATCCTTGTAATCTTTTTTTCATTTTGTGTTACCTCCACATATGTTATTTAATATGTTATAAATTATAACATACATTTATGACTTTTGTCAACATATAATATATGTGAGGTGAAATTTTATGGAAGATAAACTAATTATAATGAAAAAAAGTCTAAAAGGTGAAGATGGTTACAAAACGTTTTCTGTGAGAATAAAAGAAGATACAGTAATAAAACTGAATAAATTATCGGAAGAAACAAATCGCTCAAGAAATGAGCTGATTAATATTTTATTAGATTATGCAATTGATAATAGCAAGGTGAAATAATGAACTTACCAAAAAGAAAGCCTACAAGATTAAAAGGTTATGATTATTCACAAAATGGTGTGTATTTTATTACGTTATGTACGCATAACAGATGCAATTTATTTTCATATTGTAGGGGAGGGTCTCTGTGCCCTCCCGAAAAAACCCATTACCCCAATAGGAACAGAAGTTGAAAAAGCAATACAATATATTAATGAAAATTACATCGGTGTAAAAGTTGATAAATATGTTATTATGCCTAATCATATTCATTTAATTATTATCATAGATAATTCGGGAGGGCACGGAGACCCTCCCCTACAAAGTATAATCGGGCAATTAAAATCGTACATAACAAATAAATATAAAGATATTCTTTGGCAAAAGTCATTTCACGACCACATAATCCGCATAGAAAAGGACTATCAAAAAATTTGGGAATACATTGATACAAATGTTTTAAGATGGGAAAAGGATTGTTTTTATAATAGTTAAAGAGGATGTAAAAAAGTTGGCTTTTTTACATCCTCTGTTATGTTTATATATTTTATTCTTCAAATAGAGCAGTTGAAAGGTATCTTTCACCCGTATCGGGCAGAAGAACCACGATATTTTTATCTTTATTTTCTTCTTTTTCGGCGAGTTTAGTTGCGGCAAAAAGTGCGGCACCTGACGAAATACCCACCAAAGCGCCCTCTTTTTTTCCTAAAAGGCGGGTGGCATGGAAAGCTTCCTCGGTTGAAACGGTAATTATTTCATCGTAAATTTTTGTATCTAAAATTTCAGGCACAAAGCCTGCGCCGATGCCCTGAAGACCGTGAGAACCTGCTTTTCCGCCTGAAAGCACGGGTGAATCCTTTGGCTCTACGGCAACAATTTTTATATTTGGATTTTTTTCTTTTAAAAACTTTCCTACGCCCGTAATAGTACCGCCTGTGCCGACACCTGCAACAAAAATATCAATTTTGCCGTCGGTATCTTCATAAATCTCAGGACCTGTGGAAAAGTAGTGAGCCTCGGGGTTTGCAGGATTTACAAACTGACCTGCAATAATGCTGTTTGGAATTTCCTTTTGAAGCTCTTCGGCTTTTTCTATCGCACCGCTCATACCTTTTGCACCGCTTGATAAAACAAGCTCAGCGCCATATGCACGCATAAGCATCTGACGTTCTTTAGACATTGTTTCGGGCATAACGATAACTGTACGATATCCGCGTGCGGCGCTAACCAAAGCAAGACCGATACCTGTATTTCCGCTTGTCGGCTCGATTATCACCGAGTCTTCTTTTAAAATGCCACGCTCTATTGCATCATCGAGCATTTTTTTGGCAACTCTGTCTTTAGCAGACCCGCCAGGGTTAAAAAACTCAAGCTTTGCAATTATATTTGCAAAAAGTCCAAGCTCTTTTTTTATGTTTTTAAGTTCTAAAAGAGGCGTTCTGCCGATAAGAGAATCGATAGAATTATAAATTTTTCCCATAATTTTCTCCTGAATTAGCTGCGAATTGCATCATTTATAGTTTTTACATAATTTGCTATATGTACCTGAGAATTTTTGCCGAATCTTTCAATTATTTTAACAAGGTCTGTGCAAAGAGCGATGCCGTCAGAGCATAAAACCTTTGTTTTGGCATCCTGCGCTGTTAAATCGTCAAAACCGCATATGCACGGAACTGATGAATTTTCTTTTACTACCTTTACGATATGTTTAATTTCGTCATCGGTTTTAGCACCCATAATAAACATAATACCCTTTGCTTCTTTTGCGATTTTTGCAATACGTGCGTCGGGCGCAGGAGCAACAAACGAAATTAAATCTACACCGTAAGAACTGCAGATGCTTTCAAACTCATCTTTTTCTTCATAAGGAAGGTCAAAAAGCGTAACGCCTGCAATACCTGCATCACGGCATTCGCTTGCAAAACGCTCAATTCCGTAGGAAAAAACAACGTTTGCATACGTCATAAACATAATCGGGACGTTAACCTTAGAGGTATATCTTTTTGCCGCCTCAATTATTTTATCGGTTGTAATTCCGCTTGCAAGTGCTCTTAAATTAGCTTCATACACAACAGGGCCTTCTGCCGTGGGGTCTGAAAAGGGCATACCTAAAATAATTGCATCAGCACCGTTTGCGCAAGAAGCAAGCACCGCCTTTTCTGTTGTTTCAAGGTCGGGGTCGCCGCAGGTGATGAAAGGAATAAGCACTTTTTTGCCTGATAAAACCTCTTTTAAATTACTCATGAAGATCCTCCCCTCTGTAACGTGCAACCATAGCACAGTCTTTATCTCCTCTTCCTGAAATAGTAACAATCATAATCTGGTCTTTTTTCATTTGAGGTGCAAGCTTGATTGCGTGAGCAAGTGCGTGAGATGACTCAATCGCAGGGATAATGCCCTCGGTTTTGGAAAGGTATTCAAAAGCGTCAACCGCTTCGTCATCTGTTATCGGCACATATTCTGCTCTTCCCATATCATAAAGATTTGCGTGCTCAGGGCCAACACCGGGGTAGTCAAGACCTGCTGAAATTGAGTAAACAGGTGCGATTTGACCAAACTTATCCTGACAAAAATAGGATTTCATTCCGTGGAAAATTCCCACACTGCCTACATTTACTGTTGCTGCGGTTTCAAAGGTATCAATTCCTCTTCCTGCCGCCTCGCAGCCTATTAATCTGACTGATTTATCCTCAATGAAATGATAAAAGCTTCCGATAGCGTTTGAGCCGCCGCCGACGCAGGCGAGCACCACGTCGGGAAGTCTTCCCTCTTTTTCTAAAATCTGTGCTTTTGCCTCGCGCGAAATTACTGCCTGAAAATCACGCACAATTGTCGGGAACGGGTGAGGTCCCATTACAGAGCCGAGACAGTAGTGCGTATCATCTAAACGTTTAGACCATTCACGCATAGCTTCAGATACCGCATCTTTAAGAGTTGCCGTTCCTGCCGTTACGGGAACAACCTCGGCGCCCATTAGCTTCATTCTGTAAACGTTAAGCGCCTGACGCTCGGTGTCTTCTTTACCCATATAAACAACGCACTCCATACCGAGCAACGCCGCCGCAGTTGCCGTTGCAACACCGTGCTGACCTGCGCCTGTTTCAGCAATGAGCTTTGTTTTGCCCATTTTTTTAGCAAGAAGCGCCTGACCGAGCACGTTATTTATTTTATGCGAGCCAGTGTGATTTAAATCTTCTCTTTTTAAATAAATTTTTGCACCGCCCAAATCCTTTGTCATTTTTTCTGCATAGTAAAGAAGTGACGGTCTGCCTGCATACTCATTAAAAAGCGTGGTAAGCTCATCGTTAAAAGCTTTGTCGTTTTTGTAAAATTCATATGCCTTTTCAAGTTCGTCAATTGCACCCATAATCGTTACGGGAACATACTGTCCTCCGTGGATTCCGAAACGTCCGTTTGGATTAGTCATTTTGTTTTCCTCCCTGTTAGTTTAAATTTTTCTGCCGAGAGAACAAAAAAGTCCTTGACAGAAATTTCTGTCAAGGACGAATAATCTTTTATCCGCGATGCCACCTTGATTCATAGCAAAGCTATGCTCTCTTTAGGATACCAACATATCCCCGGCAACTTACGTATGCCAACACGTTGCAGAATACTAATAAAAATACTTTCCTCTGCACCCTCGGCGGTCCATTTGATGACCTGTTTTTCACCCGAATCTCAGCTTACCGGGCTCTCTGTGGAAGCATAATCACCTTTATCTCCGCGTCAACGGTTTGTATTTATAAAATATATTAACACATTAATTTTTATTTGTCAACATTTTTTTGCGAAAAATTACATGTGTCAGGGCAGGTTACCTCTGTTACCTTTTTTAGCATATTATGAAGAGTTTTTACTAAAGCTGATTGTGCCGCTTTGTAATATACCTCTTTTCCATCTCTGCGGCTTTCAATTAGTCCCGCACTTTTTAAAAATTTTAAATGATGCGAAACCGCAGGACTTGACATTTCCATAATCGCAGAAAGATTGATAACACAGCTTTCTGTATGGCATAAAATCCAGAAAATTTTCACTCTTTTGCTATCGCCTAAAAGCTTAAAAAGCTCAGAAATTTTTTCAAAATCTTTGGTTTCGGGAAGGTTTTTTAAAATTTGATTTGTTTCTTCGCCGTGGTTATGCGGCAATTTGTTTTTATCCATTTATAACCTCCGCTAATTTTTAGATATAATATTTTCGTAAACAAAGCCTTCACGGACTCCGTTTGTTACGATTTTAATTTTATCTGCGCCTGTAAAGTCAAGAATTGCAATTATTGTAATTATTCCCGGAATGAGCGTTGTTAATCTGTCGGGAATAATTTCTATGAGGCTTTGTTTCCCGTCTTCTGTTTGGGTGACTTTATAGCAAATATCCACAAGCCTTTCTTTTGAAAGGATAAAGCCTTTAAGCGAAGAAGTAATATCTTTTGTAATAAGCTCATATTTTGCGGCATTTCTTGCGGCACCGCCCATTGCGTATATAACTTGATTGTTGTTATCCTTTAGCTCTGAAAGAGAGGAAAGCTCTGAAATTATGTAATCATAGATTTTGTGCATTTCTTCCTTTGTCGGAATGTCACCTGAAACAAATTTTTTATAAATAACCTGACCGCCGATTTTTAGGGATTTAAAAAAATCGAGTTTACTTTTGCTAAACTTAAAAAGCTGACAGCTTCCGCCGCCTAAATCAAAGCCTATACCGCTTGTTTCGTCAATTTCGCACAAAAGTCCCATAAAATCATAGCGTGCTTCATCTTCGCCTGAAATAATGGACATTTTAATTCCTGTTTTATTTAAAATTTCTTCTAAAACGCCGTCAATGTTTTTTACATTTCTAAGAGATGCCGTAGCAAAGCAACAGATGTTTTCGCATTCCTCCTGCCTGCAAACCTCCGCCATTTTGTTTAAGGTAGAAATTATTCGTTTTTTTCCCTCATCGGATAGCTTTTCGTCTGTAACATATGTTATCAGCCCTGCAAAGTCACGCTCGTGCGCAACCTCTTCTAAATTTTCACCGTCTACATTATATATAACCATTCTAATGGTATTTGAGCCAACATCAATTACTGCGTGCTTCATTTTTTCCTCCCTGATGTGTATTTATATACATTATATCAAATAATTGCGGATTTTGCAATTTTTAAAATCTTTTTTAATAGTAATTTATTATTCTTGCACAAAGCGCAAGTATGTGATAAAATTATATAAAGATAAATTACAAAAGAAAAGGAAGATAAAAATTGAAAAAAATTATTTCATTGCTGACTATTTTTATGTTATTAACGACGAGCGCATATGCCTTTGATTTTCCTGAGCCTGACTGGGGTGCTTTGCTTCGTGAAAAAACCGATATTGTAAAAACAGACAGGGTTTCGCTTTTTGCGCAAAACAAAGAGGCAGGTGCGCCTTATTTTGGTGCAAAAAACGAACCGAAAAAAGGCGTATATTTTGGAATGGTGACAGAGTACAGTGATATTTTAAAAGAAAAGCCGTCAGCATACCTTACATATATTGATTTTGACAGTGAGCAGACGGATATTTATTATCCTGCAAATGAAATAATTAAAAGCTCTGACTGTATAGTGACAATAGGCTGGAATGTTAATAATTTAGACAGTGTTCGCTCAAAAGAAGGCTACATAAGAAGCACTTTAAACAATTTAAAAAGTTATAACAAGCCTATGATTATACGCTTTGCAAACGAAATGAATGTAAATTCCCTTGGCGATGAGCCGTCAAAATATATAGATGCGTTCCGCTTTGTTGCAAATATTGTGCACGAGTATGATAATTTTGCGGTTTGCTGGTCGCCTAACGATTTGGGAGCACTCGACAGACCCTTTAGCTACTACTATCCCGGCGATGAATATGTTGACTGGGTAGGCGTAAGTTGTTATATGAAAAAATATTTTATGGGAAATCCTCAAACTGCGGAAAAGGATTCGATTTATTTTATGACAGGGGATTATGCGTGGGCAACAAATGCCGTTGTTCCTATAATTAAATTTATGGCGGAAAACGGAATAAATAAACCTGTTATGCTCTCGGAGTGCGGTGTTTCGCAAAGCACCTTTACGGGCGAAAATATATCCTCGTGGGCAAATGCAAGGCTTAAAAATCTTTACTGGAATTTAATTATGGAATATCCGCAGATTAAGCTTATAAATTACTTTAATGTTTACCGCCCGAATGAAAAGGAATATTATAACCTTACATCAGGCGAGGCAATTGGTGTTGTAAATGAGGCATTTGACAGCGGAGCTTACATAAAAGGCGAAAAGCAAGCGGAATTTTCGTTTGTTCCTGCCCAAAATGCAGGCACAAAATCGGGAAAAATTGCACTTTACGCTTCTGCATATACTAAAAATTTTGATAAACCCACAGTAAAATATTTTGCTGACGGATTTGAGGTTTTTTCTTCAAATTCAGCGCCTCACGTTTACGCTCTTGACCCTCTTGCCTTTGAAAACGGCGTGCATCCGCTTAAAGTGTGCGTATATACCGATGAGGGCGAAAAAGCGTCAAAAAATTACTCTTTCTTTGTAAAAGACGGAAATGTAACAATAAGAGAAGAAAATGCAGATTTTTCTGACCTTGATGTAAAGATAGAAAAGCGAATCGAAATCTCGGTAAACGGCAAAAAAATAGAGTTTGATGTTCCGCCTTGCGTCATTTCCGACAGAACCTTGGTTCCCATAAGAAAATTTGTAAATGCAATCGGCGTAAGCGATGAAAATATTAAATTTTCACAAGAGGACAGTTCGGTAGAAATTTTAAGGGATAATCAGAAAATTTATCTTAAAATTAACGATGTAAATGCAAAGGTTGATGGAAGCATCACGGTTTTGGATGTTCCAGCAACGATTATTGACGGAAGAACGTTAGTTCCGCTTCGCTTTGTGTCGGAAACCTTTGGCTATAATGTGGAATACACAGATTCTGCTGAGCTTCTTTCTATTAATATGGTAAGGTAATTAAGAATTAAATAATTTAAAAAAGGGAGTGGCGACAAATGAAAAAATTATCATTTTTAGTGGCATTACTTTTGGTTTTTGGTATTTTTATTTTTGCAGGATGCGCAAAAAACGAAGATGCGTTATCAAATGAAAGTACCGAGCTTACCACCGAGGCAATACCCTTGCCCGACCCCGAGGAGCTTGAAATTTCAAGCTTTTTTGAAACTTACATAAATACAAATAATCGCCCGATTGCGATAATGGTGGATAACGATAATGATGATGCAAGACCGCACGCAGGTCTTAATGAAGCATATCTCATTTATGAGATGGTGGTTGAGGGCGGAGCTACCCGTTTTGTTGCGTTTTACCGCACAGATACGGAAAAAATCGGACCTGTACGCTCAAGCAGACATTACTTTTTGGATTACGTAATGGAAAATGACGCAATTTACACCCACTATGGCTGGAGTCCGCAGGCGATTAAAGATATTTCGGCATTTGGAATTAACAAAATAAACGGAGTATTAGGCGGTGACGGCGAAATTTTCTGGCGTGAGCAGAAATTTAAGGGCGACTGGCACAGCGCATATACAAGCATAAAAAATATAAAGGAAATGTCCGAAAAGAAAGGTTTTTCGCTCAACTCAGACCACAAAAACGGATTAAAATACGCACAAAAGTATTTTGATTTGGAAAATGAAAATATTGCAAACGAAATTTATCTCCCGTATTCGGGAATGTACAAAACAGGGTACACATATAACCCTGAAACCAAGCTTTATGAAAAAACTATAAATTCTATGCCGCACGTTATGCAAAATGGCGAAACGATGACTGTAAAAAACATCATAATTGAGCTTATTTATGATACCTCTTTAGGTGACGGCACAGACAGGCGAAACGTAAACACAACGGGAAGCGGTGAGGGATACTTTATCACAAACGGAAAATATGAAAAAATCACGTGGTCAAAGCCGTCAAGACGTGCAAATACGGTCTATAAGGATGCAAACGGACAAGAAATAAAAATTAACCCGGGAAAAACCATTGTAAATATTATAAGCCCATCGGCAGGTATAACCATACAATAAAATTTTAGGAGAGTAAATATGAATAATAAATATATCGGTCATGCAAGTCAAATCTACGGAGTAGAAGAGGTGCGCTTAGTTGGCACTAAAGGCGACGGAATGAGAATTTTAAACGTTAAAAATGCCAAAGGTCTTTGCTTTTCAGTTTCGGCAGACCGTGCAGCAGACATTTCTCGCATAAGCTTTAAGGGTGATAATTACGGCTATTTTGCCCCTTGCGGATATGTTTCACCTGCGTATTTTGATGATAAAGGCGAAGGCTTTTTAAAATCATTTACGGCGGGCTTTATGACAACCTGCGGACTTACCGCTGTCGGCGACCCGTGCACAGATAACGGAGAAGACTTACCTCTTCACGGAACGATTTCGCACATTCCTGCGGAAAATATTTATCACTATATAGAAGATGATAAAATACACATAAAGGCAGTTGTGAAAGATGCAGCACTCTTTTCGCATCAGCTTGTTTTAGAAAGAGAATATATCTGCCCGATTTATGAAAACGTAATACAAATGATTGACAAAATAAAAAATGTCGGCGCAAAGGAAACTCCGTTTGAAATTCTTTATCACTGCAATATTGGTTACCCTCTGCTTTCAGAAAATGCGAAAGTTAAAATTCCTGCAAGCAAGGTTTTGCCGAGAAACGAGCACGCCGCAAGCGATATTTTAAACTGTCTTAAAATGCACGAGCCTCAGGCAGATTACGAAGAAATGTGCTTTTACCACGAAATGAGCGGTGAAACAACAGTTTCAATTTTTAATCCTGACATTAAAAAGGGTCTTAATATGCATTATGATGCGGATAGCCTTAAATGCTTTACAGAGTGGAAAATGCTCGGTGAATATGATTATGTTTTAGGTTTAGAGCCTGGCAACTGCTATCCTGACGGAAGAGATGTTATGAGAGAAAAAGGCATCCTTGAATTTTTAAAACCTGGCGAAGAAAGAAATTATAAGATTACATTTGAATTTACAGAGAGTGAGAATTAAAGAAAATGTTAGAAAGACAACTTCACAAAAGCTTTATGAGCGATGAGATTGTATTGCCTGAGCATCTTGATAAACACCTCGGGTCAATGCTGCAATTTCGTGAGTTTATGATGCGCTATAACTCAGCTCTAAGGGAAATCAGAACAAAATTTGAGGTTTTAAATGACCACCTTTCTGTTGCGTATAACAGAAACCCTATCGAAATGATTAAGTCGAGGGTAAAAACACCTGCAAGCATTATGGAAAAGCTCCAGAGGCGAAATCTTGAAATTTCCTATTCGTCTATTGAGGAAAATATCCACGATGTTGCAGGAATAAGAATTATCTGCTCGTTTGTAAATGATATTTATGAAGTGGCAAAAATGCTTGCAAGTCAGGATGATGTAAGGCTCATTGCCGTAAAGGACTATATTAAAAACCCCAAAGAAAACGGTTACAGGAGCTATCATATGATAGTTGAAATCCCCGTCTTTTTTGCAAATAACAAAATGGATATTAAGGTCGAGGTTCAGCTTCGCACGATAGCTATGGACTTTTGGGCGAGCTTAGAGCATAAAATCCGCTACAAAAAAAATCTAAAGGATTCGGAAAATATCGCAAAGCGCTTAAAAGAATGTGCAGAGCTTATTACAGATGCAGATGAAAAAATGCAGGAAATAAATGAAATGATTTCAAGTGATGCAAATAGTGATGCAAATATTTAAAGTATAAAAGGTTGCAGCTAATCTGCAACCTTTTATACTTTAAATCTATATCCTACGCCCCACACCGTTTCAATATATTGCGGTTTTGCAGGATTTTCTTCTATTTTTTCGCGTATGCGTGCGATATGCACAGTAACGGTAGAGGAGTCTGACATTGCATCATAGCCCCACACCTTTTCGTAAAGTGTTTCTTTATCAAAAACTCGGTTGGGGTTTTGCATCATAAAGCACAAAAGGTCAAATTCCTTTTGCTTTAAAACAATTTCCTCATTATTTAAAAACACACGCCTGTCGGTTTTGTTAACTGTAAGTCCCCTTATTTCAAACTCATCATTTTTTGGCACACCGCTGAATTTTTCATATCTTTTAATGTGGCTTTTTACGCGCGCAACAAGCTCGCCCATACCGAAAGGCTTGGTTATATAGTCATCAGCGCCTAAATTTAAGCCCTTGATTTTATACATTTCCTCCGATTTTGCAGATACAACCAAAACTGGTATGGTTTTCTTTTCGGCAATTTCACTAAGAATTGAAAAGCCGTCTATGTGTGGGAGCATAAGGTCTAAAATTATGAGGTCAAATTTTTCGGAATTTATAAGAGAAAGCCCCTGTTTTCCGTCTGATGCAACAGTTACGTCATAGCCTGACATAACGAGGTAATCCTTTTGAAGCTCAGCGATACGTTGGTCATCTTCGATAATAAGTATTTTTTTCATTTGTCTTCCTCCTACATTTTTTTGAGCGAAATAATTACCGATGTGCCCTCACCCTCTTCGGAAAGCGCCCATATTCTGCCACCTAAGCCTTCGGTTATTTCCTTTGCTATTGCAAGTCCCAAACCGCTTGAGCCTTCTATTTTGCGTGCAGAATCGGCACGATAGAATTTGTCGAAAATATGGCTAAGCTCGTCTTTTTTTATTCCCTCGCCGTCATCTTTAAATTCAATCAGGACAGACGCACAATTTTCTGAAAGGATTACAGAGAGCTTTCCGCCCCGATTGGTATATTTTAAGCTGTTGTCTATTATATTTTGTGTCACACGCTGAAATTTTTCTTCATCAATTAAAACAAAGCAATCGTGCTTTAGCGTGTTTTCGAGGCTTATATTTTTGCCCTCACGCAAAAAGAGCGCTAAGTTATCAGCTACTGCGTAATCCAAAAATGAAGCGATATTTATTTTTTTGAGATTATACGGTATCTGGTTTAAATCAAGCTTTGAAAAATACAAAAGGTCATCAATCATAACTGCGATAAGGTCGGTCTTTTTAAGCGCTTTGTTTATGTATTCTTTGCGCTTTTCATCTGTCCCGCAAACACCGTCTACTATGCCCTCTAAATACCCTTTTATAGCGGTTACGGGCGTTTTTAAATCGTGCGAAATGGAGGAAACGAGAAAGCTCCTGTTTTCGTCGGCTTGCTTTTGATAGAAAATAGCGTCTAAAAGCCTGATTCTGAGCTTTTCAAGATTTGAAAAAAGCTCCGCCGTTTCGCCCTCGCCAAATTCCTTTACGCTGTTTGTCAGCTCGCCTTGCGCAATTTTGCTAAGCTCATCGCTAAATACATAAATCGGGTCAATGTTATCTTCGATAAGCTTTCTTTTGTAATAAAGGGTAGCAAAGTAAAACGAAATTGCAAATGCTCCGAAAATAACCCACATAAAAATTGTAATTGCCTTGTTTATATCGCTTGAGGGGATTAGGGTTAATACAACGGCACCGCTGTCTGACGTGCTTTTTTTGATGGTGTACATCGTGTCATTTAGTATGTAAAGCTCTTTTTCCAAAAAATCCGTCATCTTAATATCATCGGCGATTTTAGAACTGAGCTTTTCGCTTTTTAAAATAATTCTTCCGTTATCTATAACGACAAATAACGGCTCACCTCTGCCGCTTTCTTTAAAAGAGGGGCAGAGGTTGTAAAAAAGCACACCTGTGCTGCAAACAACCGAGAGGGTTATTATAAATATTTTAAGATATGCGTAAGAAAGAGTTTTTTTCAAGATAGCTTCTCCTAAATCTGTTTTTTGTCAAAAATAGTGTAACCCAAGGTAAAAAATACTGTAATATAGCCTGTCTGCACTAAAAAGAGCCTTAAAATTTTTCCGTAGTTTAAGTATCCGCCGATTGCGGCAAAATATGTGTACCAGTCATATGACGAGGTAAAAAATATAGCACTGTAAGCAGGAAAAACAAGCTCAAGACCACGAAACAGTAAAAATAAAATCACAGAGGTCATAAAAGCAGACGTTGTTCCTTTTGTAAGATTTGATATTAAAATAACCATAAGCGCAAAAGCAGTGAGCGGCAAAACGCTCACAAGGTAGGCTGAAAATACGTATAAAATGCTGCCGCCGCTTACGGGCAGAAATAACGATGCGATGAGTGAAAGCACCATTATAAGCATTAAATTTGCAAAAATAAAACTAACCGCCGCCAATACCTTTGATGTAAATATTTTAAATCTTGAAACTGGAGTTGTCAAGGTGAATTTAATGGTATTTGCAGAAAATTCACCTGCAAACATATCAACGCATATGAAAACCACAAAAAGGCTTACGAGTGTGTTTAAAAGCACGGGGAGCACCAAAATGGGAAAGTTCGTGCCGCCGAGTGCTGAAATTCCCATAAAGCTTTTTATCAAAAATGAGATAAGTGCGCCGATTGCTACGGAAACTGCCGATAAAATTGCCGCAACGTAGATTTTTTTCTTTTTGTAAAGCTTAAAAAGCTCATTTATGTATGCCGCCTTTAAATTATTCATTTGTGCCCACCTCGCTTAAATAGTAATTTTCAAGTGACGAATATTTTTTCAGTATATTTTCGGTAGTATCGGTTGAGATTAACTTGCCGCCATAGAGTATGCCTACCTTTGTGCAGGTTAGCTCTACATCGTGTATTAAATGGCTCGAAATGAAAAATGTTGTGCCGTATGCATTTTTTAAATTTACAATTAAATTTCGCATTTCAACCATTCCTTCAACATCAAGTCCGTTTAATGGCTCGTCTAAAATTAAAATCTCGGGGTTTGATACCAAAGCAAGAGCAAGACCCATTCTCTGCTTCATACCGAGCGAGAAATTTTTTACTTTTTCATCTTTAAATTTTAAAATTCCTGTTAGATTCAGGCATTCTTCAAGTCTTTTTTCATCTGCACCCTCATAGAAGCGTGCGTACATTTTCATATTTTCCATTGCGGTCAAATATCCGTAAGGCGTGACGGTTTCAATTATCGAGCCAAGTTTTTCGGTTGCTTTTTCATAATCATCACGCACAGAAAAGCCGTTTAAAAAAACATCGCCGTTATCTGCGTGGCTAAGCCCTGTCATAACCTTCATCGCAGTGGTTTTGCCTGCACCGTTTGGACCTAAAAAACCAAAAATTTCTCCTTTTTCTACCGTGAGGTTTAGGTCAAATACCCCTCGGTCATTTTTGTATTTCTTTGTTAAATTCTTTATTACAATAGCATTCTCCATAATAAACCTCTCTTTTTAAAAATCGTTCAGTATGATAAATTGGAATTTAACTGTCGGTTGGGCGTTGCCTCCCTTTCCTAAAGGGAGGTGGGTTTTGCGAAGCAAAACTCGGAGGGATTGTCATTAAAAATGCGTTTATTATCACAAAAACAATCCCTCAGTCAGCTACGCTGACAGCTCCCTTTAGGCAAGGGAGCCTGACGCCCGCCACAAACTCTCGGCTACATCGTAGGGTGCGGCGGTTTTCGACGCACCGCAAAACTACACATACGGAATGTACCCGATGGGGCAGACCCTCGACAAGTGCCATTCCCTACAACGCCCGACCAAAACCTTGGTAAAATAAATTCCAATTTACCAGTCATTTAAAATTATTATGTTTTATTCCATAACCCTAACCATATTATACTGTATGCCGATATTATGGCGCCAACCGCCGTCATCTAAAAAGTCTATATCAAGGTCTAACATAAGCATTGCGGCTTCATTATCATTTCCGTGATAATTATTTGTAAGAAGACCGCCTTTTTCTTCGCCGTTTTGCATATATTTAATAGGCACATCGTTATAAAACTGAATTTTATAATTACTGTTTTCATAAGGGTTAAACGACTCAAATTCAATAAACATATTTTTGCTTTCGTCGGTAAAATGCTGCATTTTAAAGGTACCCTTTACCTTTTTACCGTCGGCTTCGGTGATTACGAGTGTTTTTTCACCTGTTTTAACGAACTTATCGTCAATAACCTCGACGATATCGGCTTTGTATGCGCCGATGTACTTTTCGTTAAATATAATCCCTGTTTTTTTAAAGCCTGCTTCAATATATTCTGTTTCAATGCCTGTAAGGTCAGGCTCTTCGGGCGAAGATGTGCCGATATCGGTAACGGAAACAGAAATGCTGATTATTACCTCGTGCAGATTTCCTGCCTTGTCGTTTCCTGTAACGGTTATGCTTGCAATTCCTTCGGTAAGTATTCCGTCTTTATTTTCAAAAGCCTTTCCCGATGCGTTTGAAATTGATATATTTTCTCGCATATCGGGAAGATTGTAATTTTTAATTTGATGCTCGTCAAAAATGGAATATTTCATTAAAAACGAAGAAAGTGCGTTAATAAAAACGGGAATTTGCTCGTTTTCGATGTTTGCGTAATACATTTTGCCCTCTGCCGTTTCTTCGGCAAACAAAGCGTCTTTTAAATTTCCGACGCCTGCATCAATTACAGTTTCAAAATCCTTGATTTCCTCTTGTTTAAAGGGGTCATCGTAGATTAGCTTATCGACATTATCTTTGTTAGGGTAACTGTAAGCTACCGCATGGGGCTTTTTTTCCTTGGTGTTATAGTAAATATGCACCGCTTTGTCTTTTGTGTTGTAGCTTTTAATTTGCAGACGGCTTTCGCTGCCGACCCCATGTTTTTCATAGCTTGTCCTTTCGCTTTTGTCGCCGTCGTATTTTGTTATAGCTTCTTCTTTATAAAGCTCTTTCCCGTTTGCAGTTAAAGATAAAACTCCGGTAAAAGTAAAATTATCCATTTCGCCTGAGGCAACGTGTGCCGTTGTTTTTTTAAGGCTTTCTTTTATGGTGTAATATCCGTTGCCGGCAATGATATCGGCAAAGGCGGCACTTGCTGCTAAAAGCAAGCCGAGCACAAGCGATAGCGTTGTTATCATTTTTTTATTCATATCTTTTTCCTCCTCATTTTTTACCGCAAAAATTTTCTTGGTTAAGTTTATAATAAAATATACACTTTAACAATCGCTAAACAAAATCTTAAAAATTTATTAAATGATGTTAAAATTTCATAAAAAGGTATATTTTAGTTTGGTTCTACATAGAATTTAATATAAATTACCAAGGAGGGCAAAAAAATGATTGAAAAACTAAAGGTAACATACGAAAAAATTATGGACAAATATATGCAAAAGGTGAATTTAAAAAAAGAGCAAAAGGAAAGGGAAGATATTTCGGGCGAGCTTTTAAGCCTGATAAGTGAGGCTAAGGAAAACTTAAATGCCGCAAGAAATAATTTTAATTTTGCTTCAGATGACAGCTTGCTTGAGTACAGAATATATGAGCTAAAAGCGGCAGAATCGAGGCTTGGATATTTTCTTAAAATGGCAAAGGAAAAAAATATATCAAATGATGCAGTAAAGATTTTGCCTTGTGAGGAAGGAAGTGCTTGCCTGTGACGTTTTTCGAGGCGGCGGCTTACGTTTTGGGCGTTGGACTTTTGCTTGTTTTAATAAGAATTTTCATAAAACCTATTAAAACCTGCCTGATTTTAACGATTAATTCCGTTTTGGGCGGTGTGGGGCTTTACATATTCAATCTTTTTGGAATAAAATTCGGACTAACCCTCGGAATTAACATTGTAACAAGTGCAGTTTGTGGACTTTTGGGTATTCCGGGGTTATTGACGCTTGTTTTTTTAAAGGTTTTGCTTTGCGTGTAAATGCATTTTTAAGATTTGACATTTTTTACTTTTGATGATATAATTTTTAAAAATCTATTTGAAAATAAGAAAATTTGAGCCACATTACGTGTGGCTATTTTCTTTTTGGAGGAAAAATGACAAAAGAACCTGAAAGAATAACGCACCCGATACCGCCTTTTTACAACGAAAATTCCAAAATTTTGATTTTGGGAAGCTTTCCGTCAGTAAAATCACGTGAGCAGATGTTTTTTTACGGTCATCCGCAAAACAGATTCTGGCGTGTTTTAGCAGGCGTGTTTGAAAAAGATGTTCCAAAAAGTATTGAAGAAAAAAAGACTCTTTTAGACGAATGTAATGTCGCTTTGTGGGACGTTTTGGCAGAATGTGAGATTTTGGGAAGTGCCGACAGTACTATTAAAAATGTAAAAGCTAACGATTTGAGCAAAATATTAAAAACGGCGGATATCCGTTTGGTGTACACAAACGGAAAAACCGCCGAAAAATACTATAATAAATTTTTAAAAAGTAAGTATCAGGTAAAAATGATTTCTCTTCCGTCAACCTCGCCTGCAAATGCGGCAAAAAGCCTTGAAAAGTTAATTTGTGAGTGGCAGATAATTAAAGATTTTTAAGCTCTTGTTCTCTTTTTTTCTTTGATTTAAACTTAAAAACCAAAAGACCGACAAGTGCCATAAACGGAAAAATTCCGCCTGAAAGTATGCCAATTCTTAAAGCAAGCTGTTCTGCGGTGAGTGACAATTTAGCGGCAAAATCTGCACAAAACGGCCATTTTGCAGCTAAATCAACAACGGCTCCTATAAGCCATGGTGCTGACGAGCAGCCTGCGTCTCCGCCACCGGCGAGTATTGCAAACATAAGTGTTCCGCCGTAAGGAAAATGTTCGGCACACATTGTAAGCGTGCAGGGCCAGAGCAGACTTACCGCAATTCCGCAGATGGCGCAGAAAATAAGCGAAAAAACAGGGTAGGGCGATACTGCAACTGCGATGTAGCAGATAAGGGCAAGCGATGCACCTGTGATTAAAACGTTTATAACACGAAGCTTTCCGCCAACTTTGGCGTAAAGCGTTCTTCCAAGCCCCATAAATACTGCGAACATACACATACCTAAAATGTCGCCTGTTTCCTTGGGAATGGCAAGTCCTTTTTCCATAAATGACGATGCCCACTGCGAAAGACCGATTTCGGTTGCTCCGCCGCCCAACATAATTAAAAGGGAAAGCAAAAACATAGGCTTAAATATAAAGCTTTTTATGCCGTTGTTGTTTTCGCTCCTTTCGGGCGGTAAAATAGTTGAAAGCGAAAGCATTATAAGTGAGCTAAATGCTAAAATCGACCAGAAAAGATAAGTAACAAACCAGTTCTGCCTTCCGAAAACTTTTATTAAAAATGTGGTGATAAGCACAACCGCAACCTGACCCCACGCATAGAAGCTATGCATAATTGACATTGTTGCGGCTTTATTTTCAGCAGGCAGAGCGTTTACAACAGGGCTTAAAAGTGTTTCCATTATGCCGCCGCCTATTGAAAATAAAAATGTTGCAACAAGTAGTCCTGAAAATGTGTTTTGTGGAAATAAAGCAGGGGATGCACTAAAAAGTATAAAGCCGATAAGCGCAAGGCTTGCGGCTAAAATCAGGAACCTTTTTACGCCGAATTTATCTGCTAAATATCCAAACAAAAAGTCGCATACAAACTGCGTAACAAAGTTTACGGAGCATAAAATACCAAGGCTTGCATACGTAAGATTATATATTTCCTTAAGCGGAATAAAAATTATGGGCGTAACGTTTACAATAGCCGCCATAAGCACGCTTGAAACACAGCACGCATAAAAAGTAAATTTATATTTTTGTGTCATTTTTAATTTTCTCCTTTTGCGCATACAAAAAAATCCGCATATATGCGGATTTTTTAATCTTTAAGTTAATTAAAACGAGCCTGATGAACGGCGGTAGCTACTGCCTCTTTTTGACTCAACATTTCTTTTGATATCCTGCATTTTTTCATCGCTGTCTTGTTTAAAGCGATTCATCATATCTTCAAATGTCATAGGAGCCGAAGACGCCTTTTTCTCCCAGGAGCCCACAAACGGAGGACGGGAAGACTGAGCGGAAGCTTTTTTTTGCTGTTTCCTTTCTTCTAAGATAGCCTGCTTTATGGAAAGGCTGATTTTGCCGTTTGCTTCAATTGTAAGAATTTTAGCTTTGACTGTATCGCCGACCTTTACGTGGTCATTGATGTCTTTAACGTACTCGGGTGCAATTTCTGAGATATGTACCAAGCCGTTTTTACCTTCACCTAAATCCATAAAAGCTCCGAAAGGCATAATTCCTGTAATTTTGCCTTCAACAATTTTTCCTGCTTCTAAAAGCATACTGTATGTTTCCTCCTCAAAACCTGTTGCGTGCAACCTGATTTTTTTATATTATTATTTTTTTACTTAAAAACTATTTAGAAGAATCGATGAAAACCTTCTCGTGCGGCTTCATATAGTCAAGCTTTTCCCTTGCAACACGCTCGGCATATTCATAGGTTTTTGAAGCCTCAAGCTCCGATTCAAGCTCTTTATGAACACGCTTTGCCGCATCAACCTGAGCGTTTACTGCATCAAGCTCGTGGTTGAGGCGCGCGATATCAAACTGCTGACCGATGAGCAGTACGCAAATATATACAATTATAAAACAAACTAAAATCTTTTTTAAAAAGGTTTTTAAAGAATTTGTTTTCTTTTTCTTCACTTTTTTCTGCTCCGTTTCAGTAGATTATCTCTTTCTAAAATTTTTGTGTGCTACTCTAAAAGTAAAATGCATCTTTTTGACTATTTTACCACGGATAGAATTTACCATTTTAAAAAAAGGTCTAAAAATGCACATAATACCTTCAAATACTATATTATACAAGAAAATGAGCGGTGTCAATAGGATTTTGAAAAAAAGTTTAAAAATTTTGAAAAAAATACGTAAAATTAACTCAAAAATGACCAAAATCGGTTTACTCAGCGTAAATTTGTATAAAATACTGCCCAAAAACACACCTAAAAATTCGTACCACCTGATTTGTCCGTTGTTTGCAAAAAAAATCACGGCAAACATTATAATTGCACATAAAATCCAGAAGATTATGTCGGTTATATCGATGAAAATCCTGAAATTTTCACTTTTTTTCCTCAACAAATAAAATAAATCGCCGACAAATCCTATAAAAATGCCTGAAAGTACAGAAAAAAGAAAAACCACAGCCTCATGCGTAACGCCTAAATTCATTTGCTCACCTTTTTTCCTTATTATTTAAACATTTTTGTAAAAAATCCGCCTGAGTTTTTTTTGCCTGAAAGCTTATCTGTATATGTAATGCTTAAAATTTCACCTGTTATGGAAAGCTCTCCGTCATCTACGCTGAGTTTTTGAATGTGTAAATCTTCGCCCTCTATAATGAGTCCGTCTTCTTCGGTTATGAGCATAATTTTTTCTTCATCAAACGATTCTACATCTACTACCGCAGTAACTTTCAGGCTCTGCCTGTTTTCTAACATCAGATTGTGTTGCATAGCGCATCTCCCCATTTTTTATTTTTGTGTTAATATTTTATGAATTTCGTGTACGTGTTATGACTTTTGCCTAATTTATGATTGACTAAAATTTCAAAAAATGCTACAATTTAGGTAAGAAAAAAGTATAAAAGGGGTTTATTATAGATGTGGCTTGCAGATAAATGGGAAAGTTATGAGGTTTTGGGTACAGGTGGCGGCGAAAAGCTCGAAAAATGGGGAGATTATGTTTTAAGAAGACCTGACCCGCAAACTGTATGGAAAATTGACGAAAAAAATCCTTTATGGAAAAGCGTAGACGGACATTATCACAGAAGCAATAAAGGCGGCGGAAGCTGGGAATTTAAAAATAAGCTTCCCGAAAGCTGGAATATAGATTTTAAGCCTCTTGGCATAAAATTTATAATTCGTCCGACAGGCTTTAAGCACACAGGTCTTTTTCCTGAACAGGCGACAAACTGGGTTTGGTTTTCAGAACTTATAAAAAAAGCGAACCGCCCGATAAATGTTTTAAATCTTTTTGCCTACACAGGCGGCGCAAGTGTTGCGGCAGCTTCAGCAGGTGCAAGCGTATGCCATGTGGATTCTTCTAAAGGGATGGTTACGTGGGCAAAGGATAACCTCGCTTTATCTGGTCTTGGCGACAAACCCGTGCGCTTTATAGTTGATGACGTAAATAAATTTGTAGAGCGTGAAATAAGACGCGGCAAAAAATATGATGCAGTTATTATGGATCCGCCGTCATACGGAAGAGGCCCGGGGGGAGAGCTTTGGAAAATTGAAGATGAGCTATATCCGCTTGTTACAAAATGTATGGAGGTTTTATCGGATAATCCTCTGTTTTTCCTTATAAATTCATACACAACGGGGCTTGCGCCGAGTGTGCTTGAAAACATTTTAAAGCTTACAATGAGGGAAAAATTCGGTGGAAGCGCAAAATCTGATGAAATAGGGCTTCCTGTAAAAAATTCCGATATTGTACTTCCGTGCGGAGCATCGGGCAGATGGCAGGCGGAGTAAAACTAATAAAAAAACAAAATAAAAGGGAAAGGATGAAGTAAAATGAGAAACGAAAGAATTTTAGTAGTTGATGATGACAGAAATATTTGCGAACTTATAAGACTTTATCTTGAAAAGGAAGGCTTTTCGGTTGTGCTTGCCTATGACGGTCAGGCGGCAATTGATTTATTTAAGGAAAATACCCCGTCGGTTGTTCTTTTAGATGTTATGCTTCCTAAAATGGACGGCTTTCAGGTTTGCCGTGAAATCCGCAGAATAAGTAATATCCCGATTATTATGCTCACCGCAAAAGGCGAAACCTTTGATAAGGTTTTGGGCTTGGAATTGGGCGCTGATGACTATATGGTAAAACCGTTTGAAAACAAAGAGCTTGTTGCACGCATAAAAGCGGTTTTAAGACGCTATGACCCGAAGGATAATTCGGATAAGGAAATCGTTTACCCAAATATTGTAATTAATCTTTCAAACTACGAGCTTAAAATTAACGGCAAAAACATTGATATTCCGCCAAAAGAGCTTGAGCTTTTATACTTTTTGGCAACAAACCCAAATAAAGTGTTTACACGTGAGCAGCTTTTAGAAACTGTTTGGGGATTTGACTATTTCGGCGACTCAAGAACAGTAGACGTTCACGTAAAAAGACTGCGTGAAAAATTAGAGCTTGCAGGAGAGGACCAAAGCTGGCAGCTTAAAACAGTCTGGGGCGTTGGATATAAATTTGAAGTAAAATAAGAGGGGGCAAATTTTTTGTTCAGAAAATCTATATTTGGAAGACTGCTTTTCTTTACAACTGCACTTCTTTTAATATGCCTTTTATTTATCGGAACGCTTCTTTTCAGCTTTATGGGAGATTATCTTACCAAGCAGAATGAAAAAGAGCTTTTAGATGCAGGTCTAAAGATTGGAAGCAGTACGCAAAAGATAATTGAAAAACAAAATGTGCTCGATAAAAATATTTTTAAGCTGACATTAGATGTTTTAAGCTCGTCTACGAACGCTTTTATCTATATTTTAGACGAAAACGGAAATGTTGTGATAAATAGCGGCGACAGTGCAAGCTTTACCGTAAGACGTGAGTTTTATCAGGATGTTTTCACAAAAGGCGAGAACGTAAAATATATAGGAAATTTGGGCGGAATTTTTAAAACCACGATGCTTACTATCGGTCAGCCGATAAAAAACGGCGACAAGGTATTGGGAGCGGTATTTTTATCGATGGCAGTTCCCGAAATTCAGCAGATACGCTCAGATATTTTGCAGATTTTCTTAACGGTTACGTTTTTTGTGCTTATAATCGCACTTGTTTTTAACTACGTAATGTCAAAGTATATAACAAAGCCGCTTTCACAGCTCAGAGATGCCGCAAGAACGATTGCGGCAGGTAACTTTAAAGAACGTGTTGAGTTTAAAAACACAACAAACGAGATAGAAGAGCTTGGAGATACGTTTAATTTTATGGCGGATTCAATAGAGCAGCTTGAAAATATGCGACAAAGCTTTGTTTCTAACGTTTCCCACGAATTAAGAACGCCGATGACGACCATTATCGGCTTTATTGAGGGAATTATGGACGGCACAATTCCTCCTGAAAAGCATCAGCAGTATTTATCCATCGTGCTTGATGAAAGCCGCAGGCTTTCAAGGCTTGTGTCAGACCTTTTAGATTTAAGCCGTATGGAAAACGGAAAGCTTCAGCTTGATATAAAGGAATTTGACATAAACGAAATGGTGCGCCTTGCGATAATTAAAATGGAAAAGCGCATTGCTTCTAAAGATATTAAGCTCACGGTAAATTTCCAAACGGACAATTTGTATGCTTTAGCTGATAAAGATAGCATTGCAAGAGTTTTAACAAATATTTTGGATAATGCTATAAAATTTACGCCTCAGGGCGGATTTATAGATATTAAAACGGGAAAAGAGCATGGCAAAATCTATACCTCGATTACAAATTCGGGAATTGGAATTGCGAAAGAGGATATTATGCATGTGTTTGACCGTTTTTATAAATCAGATAAGTCAAGAAGTCTTGATAAATCGGGTGTGGGTCTTGGGCTTTATATGGTTAAAAGCCTGTTGCTTGCCCACGGGGAAAATATTTGGGCAGAAAGTGAGCCGAATGAATATGCTCGCTTTACCTTTACGCTAAAGCCCAAAGAATAAGCTTTTATTTTATGAAAATTCGGAGAGTGGTTTTATGATATCTTGCATAAAATCGTGCGGTCTTATCGGACTTGACGGTTTTGTTGTGGAAACCGAGGTTGATGTGTCAAACGGCATGGTTGCCTTTGATATTGTCGGTCTTCCCGATGCATCGGTAAGAGAGTCTAAAGAAAGAGTGAGGGCGGCGCTTAAAAACTCATCGCTTTCCTTTCCTTTAAAGAGAATAACTGTAAATTTAGCGCCTGCGCACATAAAAAAAGAGGGTCCGCTTTATGACCTTCCTATTGCGCTTGCACTTTTGGTAAGCTCAGAGCAGCTTGCAGCCGACGAGCTTTCGGATTATGCAATGGTAGGCGAGCTTTCTTTAACGGGGGAGCTTCGCCCTGTAATCGGCGCACTTCCTATGACTATTTGCGCTAAGGCAAATGGCATAAAAAATATAATTATCCCATATGAAAATGCTCAGGAAGCGGCAGTTGTTGACGGAATAAACGTATATCCTGCCAAAAATCTTTCGGAAATTGTCGCTCATTTTAAAAATATTGAAAGGCTTACGCCCTGCAAAACTGATATAAACGAAATTTTTAGAAAAAGCAGTAACTATATGGTTGATTTTTCGGAGGTTAAGGGTCAGGAAAACGTAAAAAGAGCATTAGAGGTTGCGGCGGCAGGCGGACATAATTGCTTGCTTATAGGCTCGCCAGGCTCGGGTAAAACAATGCTTGCTCAGCGTCTTCCTACAATTCTTCCCGATTTAAGCTTTGATGAAGCTTTGGAGGTCACAAAAATTCACTCTATTGCAGGTCTGCTACCGCAAGATACGCCCATGATTTCAACAAGACCCTTTAGAAGTCCTCACCACACAATTTCAGCTATGGGACTCGCCGGCGGCGGCCGTATTCCAAGACCGGGCGAAATTAGCCTTGCACATAACGGAGTTTTGTTTTTAGATGAATTACCTGAATTTTCAAAAGAGGTTTTAGAGGTTATGAGGCAACCCTTAGAAGATGGTGTGGTAACAATTGCAAGAGTAAATGCAACGCTTACTTATCCGTCTAACACTATGCTCATTGCCGCAATGAATCCGTGCAAATGTGGCTATTTTGGCGATTCCTCGCATAAGTGTACTTGCTCTGAAAATCAGATTAAGCAGTATTTGTCACGCCTCAGCGGACCGCTTCTTGACAGAATTGACCTGCACGTTGAGGTGCCGTCGGTAAAATATAAGGATTTAGAGGCAAAATCTAAAGGAGAGTCTTCGGCTGATATTAAAAGCCGAGTAAATGCTGCGAGGGAAATTCAGCGCAACCGCTTTAAAAATGTTGGGGGAATTTACTCAAATTCGCAGATGACAACTGCTATGGTTGATGAATTTTGTGAGCTTTCGTCAAATGAAAAAGCACTCTTAAAATCTGCGTTTGAAACCTTGGGACTGTCTGCGCGCGCTCACAACAGAATTTTAAAGGTTGCCCGTACAATAGCGGATTTAGCTGAAGAAAAGACGATTAAAGCGCAGCATTTAGCTGAAGCTATTCAGTATAGAAGCTTAGACCGCAAGTTCTGGCAGTAGAGGGCGGCTATGGATAAAATGAATTTTAAAATAGCAGAGGACGATTTTGAAATTTTCTATAAAGAAAATACGCAGTCAACCAACATAGATGTGCGTAAAATGGCAGAAAACGGAGCAAAAGAGGGAACTGTCGTTATTGCAGATAGCCAGACGGGAGGAAAAGGCACAAGAGGAAGAAGCTTTTCTTCGCCAAAAGGCACGGGACTTTATATGAGCCTGCTTTTAAGACCTGAGCTTGAATTTAGCAAGGCTTTAAGCATCACGTGTGCCGCAAGTGTTGCGGTGTGCCGTGCGATAGAACAAATTTCGGGTGAAAAAGTCTATATAAAATGGGTAAATGACATATATAGTGAAGATAACAAAAAGCTCTGCGGAATTTTAACCGAGGCGGTATTAAATGATGATAATTGCAGTGTAAAATATGCGGTGCTTGGAATTGGGATAAATGTTTTTGAGCCTGATGGCGGCTTTAGCGATGAAATTAAGGATATCGCAGGCGCAGTTTTTAAAAATGAAGAAAAAAATGATGAACTAAAGCAAAAGCTTACAAAATGCGTTCTTAAAGAGTTTTGGAGGCTTTATGAAAAGCTTTTAAAAGGCACATTTTTAGAAGAGTACCGTCAGCGTTCGTGCATTTTGGGCAAAAAAATAGATGTTATTAAAGATAATTTAAAAAAAAGCGCAGTTGCGCTGGAAATAAATGATGATTTTTCACTCAAAGTGCGTTTTAGTGACGGAAGCGAGGAAACTCTTTATTCAGGCGACGTAAGCATTAAAAAAATTACAAAAAACTAATTATTTCCAAAAAGAAATATTGATAAAAAGCCTTCGATGTGGTATGATTAAAACATACTTTTATCGAAAGGCTTTGTTTTTTATGAAATTAACAGAAATTTTTAAACAAAATAAGCTATCGCTTTCTTTTGAGGTTTTTCCGCCGAAGAATAATACGGCTTTTGAAAGTGTAAAGGCGGCAACGGAGGAAATTGCCTCACTCTCGCCTTCTTTTATGAGTGTTACATATGGCGCAGGCGGCGGAACAAGCAAATATACCTTAGAGATTGCAAAAAATATAAAAGAAAGATATGGAGTTCCGAGTTTAGCGCATTTGACGTGCGTATCTTCAACTAAGGAAACAGTTATGGAAAAGATTTCCGAAATGAAGGCGGCAGGGATTCAAAACGTTATGGCTCTTCGTGGAGATTTAACGCCCGAGCTTGAAAAGAGCGACCCGAAAAAATGGGCGTACAGACATGCGATTGACTTAATTTCTGACATAAAGGAAAGCGGTGCTGATTTTTGCATTGGCGGTGCGTGCTACCCTGAGGTACATCCTGAAAGCGCAAATCAGGCAGACGATATAAAATATTTAAAGGAAAAGGTAGACGCAGGCTGCGAATTTTTAACCACGCAGATGTTTTTTGACAACAACCTTTTATATAATTTTCTTTATAAAATCCGTGAGGCAGGAATAACTGTTCCGATTATTCCCGGAATTATGCCTATTACAAACGCAAATCAGGTTGAGCGTGCGATTTCGCTTTCAGGCTCTTTTATGCCCCAACGCTTTAAAAGCTTAGTTGATAAATTTGGTGTTCATCCTGACGCAATGTGCGAAGCAGGCATAGTTTACGCAACTGACCAGATTATAGATTTGTTTGCAAACGGAATTAAAAATGTTCACGTATATTCTATGAATAAGCCTCATGTTGCACAGAAGATTATGGAAAATCTTGCCCAGATTTTGAGGTAGCCATGGAAAAGGAATGTTTTAAGGTAGTGTCAAGTTATGTAAAATTTTATCCTGAGCCGCCGATAAACCGCAAGGAAATTTTAAGATATGCAGGCGCAAAGGAAGAAACTAAGGAGCTAAAGAGCATTTTAGAAGATTGTCTTAGTAAGGTATGTGGAAAGCTTTCTTACAGGGTGTGCTTTTCGGAGGTTCCTGTTAAAAAGAGCGGAGAAATGCTTGATTTAACCTTTTTAAAAACAGAGTCAAAGGACTTGGGAAAAAATCTTATCAGGTGCCAAAGCGTCGTTGTTTTTGCGGCAACTGTGGGAGTTGAGATAGACAGGCTAATTGAGCGTTATAAAAGATTATCGCCTGCAAAAGCACTCATTTTTCAGGCAATTGGGGCAGAGCGTATTGAAAGCCTTTGCGATGTTTTTTCAGAAGAAATTAAAGCTCGGCTAAAAGAGGAAGAAAAGTATACAAGACCGAGATTTTCGCCCGGTTATGGCGATTTTCCGCTTGAAAAACAAAAGGATATTTTTGCATACTTAGAATGTGCAAAAAAAATAGGCGTTTCGCTTAATTCTTCGCTTTTGATGTCGCCGTCAAAGTCGGTTACGGCAATAATCGGCATTTCAGATTGCAAAATGGAGAACGAAAACAGCGAGCCTTGTAAAACGTGTAAAAAAGTAGACTGTACTTTTAGGAGATAACTTATGAATATTAAGGAATACTTAAAAAATAACCTGATTTTTTTAGACGGAGGAATGGGAACGCTTCTGCAAAAAGAGGGTCTTCTTCCGGGGGAGCTTCCTGAAAGGTGGAATATAACCCACCCCGATGTGATTACAAAAATTCACACCGATTATTTTGACGCAGGAAGTAATGTGGTAAACACAAATACGTTTGGTGCAAATATTTTAAAATTTTCTTATCAAGAGCTTGAAGAAATTGTAAAAGAAGCGATTAACAACGCAAAAACTGCAAAAGCTAACAGTAAGTCGGATGCACCGAAATGGATTGCGCTTGATATTGGTCCTACGGGGCGTATGCTTGCACCTTTAGGTGACTTTGATTTTGAAGATGCGGTAAGCACCTTTGCTGAAACTGTAAAGCTTGGCGTAAAATACGGCGCAGACCTCATTTTTATCGAAACGATGAGCGATAGCTACGAAACGAAAGCAGCACTTCTTGCGGCAAAGGAAAACAGCGATTTGCCCGTTTTTGTTTCAAATGCATATTCAGAAGACGGAAAATTAATGACAGGTGCTTCGCCTGCTGCGATGGTAGCTCTTTTAGAGGGAATGGGAGCAGACGCAATCGGCGCAAATTGCTCATTTGGCCCTGATAAGCTTGCGGGCGTAATAGAAGAATATCTTGAAAATGCATCAGTTCCTGTGCTTTTAAAGCCGAATGCAGGTCTGCCTAAGGTGGAAAACGGCACAACTGTTTATGATGTAACGCCTGAAGATTTTGCGCTCAGCTTAAAAGGATTGGTAGAAAAAGGCGTGCGCATAGCAGGCGGCTGCTGCGGAACTACGCCCGAATATATCGGCGCACTTTTTGATAAAACAAAGACTTTTTTGCCGAAAGAAATATCCCCCAAAAATAAAACGTGCGTTTCGTCATACAGTCACGTTGTAGGGTTTGGAAACGAGCCTGTTTTAATCGGCGAAAGAATTAATCCTACGGGTAAAAAACGCTTTAAAGAGGCGCTGCGTGCCGGGGATATTGATTATATTTTAAAAGAGGGCATCAATCAGCAGGAAAAGGGCGTTCATATTTTAGATGTAAACGTAGGTCTGCCTGAGATTGATGAGAGCCAGATGCTAAAGACCGCAGTATGCGAGCTTCAGGCAATTATTGACCTTCCTCTTCAGATAGATACGTCGGATTTTGCTGCAATGGAAAAGGCACTCAGACGCTATAACGGCAAGGCGATGATAAATTCTGTAAACGGAAAACAGGAGAGTATGGATGCAGTTTTTCCGCTTGCAAAAAAATACGGCGGTGTGGTGGTTGCGTTAACGCTTGATGAAAGAGGTATCCCTGAAAAGGCTGAGGAAAGGCTTGAAATCGCCCAAAAAATAATAAACGAAGCATCAAAATACGGAATTGACAAAAAGGATATTATTTTTGACCCTCTTGCGCTTACAATCAGTGCAGATAAAACGGCTGGAAAGGAAACCTTAAAAGCGGTAAGGCTAATAAAAGAGCGTCTTGGCTGCCATACCTCACTCGGCGTGTCAAACGTTTCGTTTGGACTTCCTGAAAGGGACATTATTAATAGTAATTTCTTCGCTCTTGCTTTGGGCGCAGGGCTTAGCTGTGCAATTATGAATCCGTATTCTGTTGCGATGATGAAGACATATTTTGCGTATCTTGCGATTATGGGGTATGACGATAACTGCAAGTCTTACGTCGAATTTACCGAGAATTTACCGACAGATACACCTGCTTTAAAAGCAGAAACCATAAAAAAAGAGCCTGATGAATATAAATCGGAGCTGCAAAGGGCGATTGTAAAAGGCTTAAAGGAGCAGGCTCAGCTTTTTACAAAGGAGCTTTTAAAAACGGAGGAGCCGCTTAAAATTGTTCAGACGGAAATTATACCTGCACTTGATACAGTTGGCGTAGGCTTTGAAAAGAAAACAGTTTACCTTCCGCAGCTTTTAATGAGTGCAGAAGCGGCAAAATATGCGTTTGAGGCTATAAAAGAAAGTATGCCCGAAAAAAGCAGTGATGAAAAATGCAAGGTGATACTCGCAACCGTAAAGGGAGATATTCACGATATAGGAAAAAATATCGTAAAGCTTCTTTTGGAAAATTACGGGTTTGATGTCTTGGATTTGGGAAGAGATGTTGACCCTGCCTTGATTTTAGAGGAAACGGTTAAAAATAATGTTCCGATTGTGGGATTAAGCGCACTTATGACAACCACGGTTCCCTCAATGGAAGAAACGATTAAGCTTTTAAAAGAGCAAGCGCCTTGTGTTAAAATTGTTGTTGGCGGTGCAGTTTTAACAAAGGAGTATGCAGATAAAATAGGCGCTGACTTTTACGCAAAAGACGCTATGGAAACTGTAAGATTTGCTGAAAAAATAAATAATGAATTAAAATAAAAGCAAGAAAATACGAGGAGGAGTAAAATGGAAAGAGAAAAATTTAGCTCAAGGCTTGGGTTTATCCTGATTTCTGCAGGCTG
This sequence comes from Clostridia bacterium, assembly GCA_017935435.1. GTDB lineage: Bacteria > Bacillota > Clostridia > UBA1381 > UBA9506 > RGIG9126. The sequence goes on from JAGBHP010000026.1 coordinate 29,841, forward strand.
TGCAATCGGTCTTGGAAATGTGTGGCGTTTTCCCTATATTGTAGGCGAATACGGCGGTGCGGCATTTATTTTAATATATCTGCTGTTTTTGGTTATATTCGGACTTCCGATTATGACAATGGAGTTTTCGGTAGGAAGGGCAAGCGGAAAAAGTATTGCAAAATCCTTTGAAGAGCTTGAGCCTAAGGGAACGAAATGGCATCATTTCGGATATGTTGGCGTTGTAGGAAACTACCTTTTGATGATGTTTTATACATCGGTTACTGGCTGGATGTTTGCCTACCTCTTTAAATCCATAAGGGGCGATTTTGTAGGTGCGGCGGCAGATCAAATTTCGGCGCAGTTTGCATCTTTAAACGCAAACCCCATTGCTATGTCGGGATTTATGATACTTACGGTTGTAGTTGGATTTTTAATCTGCTCACTTGGACTAAAAAAAGGCGTTGAAAAGATTACAAAGGTTATGATGCTTGCACTACTCGCCATAATCGTTGTTCTTGCAGTTCACGCCGTAACGCTTGACGGCGCATCGGAGGGGCTTAAATATTACCTTATTCCCGATTTTAGCCGTATAACAGAGCATAGCTTAGGTGAGGTTATATTTGCAGCACTCGGTCAGTCGTTTTTTACTCTGTCTATCGGTATCGGCTCGATGGCGATATTCGGAAGTTATATAAAAAAGGACCGCAAGCTCTTCGGCGAGGCGGTATCTATTGCGTTGCTTGATACGTTTGTTGCGTTTACGGCAGGTCTTATTATAATTCCTTCGTGCTTTGCATACAATGTAAATCCGGGTGCAGGTCCGGGACTTATTTTTGAAACTCTGCCCGTTGTATTTGCAAATATGGCAGGCGGAAGAATATGGGGCACGCTCTTCTTTTTGTTCCTGCTATTTGCCGCTCTTTCAACTATAATTGCGGTTTTTGAAAATATTGTTGCATTTGCAATGGAGCTTTGGGGATGGAGCAGAAAAAAAGCCTGCATTTTAAATATTTTTATAGTTATAGCTCTTTCGCTTCCTGCAGCTTTAGGCTTTAATGTGCTTTCGTTTGTGCAACCGCTCGGCGCAGGCTCAACTATACTTGATTTGGAAGACTTTATTGTAAGTAATAACCTCTTGCCGCTCGGCTCGCTCATATATGTTCTTTTCTGTTGCAGCGAAAAATACGGCTGGGGATTTAAAAACTTCCTTAATGAAGCAAACACAGGTAAGGGCATCGGTTTTTCACCTAAAATGCACTTTTACACAAAATATATCCTTCCTGCAATTTTAATAATTGTGCTTGCACAAGGGTATATCTCAAAATTCTGTCCTAATCTTTTTATGGATATAATTAATCTGTTTAAGTAAGGATTAAAAAATAGACAATAAGTGAATAGTAGTGAAAAGGTCGCAGTATAATCTACTGCGACCTTTAGTTATAGAAACAATCCTTCTCCCATCTGATTACGTTTGTGTCAATGTATAACCATATTTTCCGATAATCTGCTTCGTTGCGGATAATATGGTCGTGGAATGACCTTTGCCATAAAACATTACCATATTTATTTGTTGTGTACGATTTTTATTGCCAGATTATACTTTGTAGGGGATGGTCTCTGTGCCCTCCCGATTTATCCGTGATAATAATTAAATGAATATGATTAGGCATAATAACATATTTATCAACTTTTACACCGATGTAATTTTCATTAATATATTGTATTGCTTTTTCAACTTCTGTTCCTATTGGGGTAAGGGTGTTTTTCGGGAGGGCACAGAGACCCTCCCCTACAATTTTTGACAGTATATGCCCTTTGTTGTGCGTACATACTGTGATAAAATACGCACCATTTTGTGAATAATCATATCCTTTTAATCGTGTTGGTTTTCGTTTTGGTAAAGTCATATTACTTTACTCCGTAAAAAATTGAATCAAAATCAGTAGCCAATATTTCTTTTATTAAAATAATCTCATCAGGGTATAGGTGTCTTTGTCCTACTTCTATCTTTGCGACAGCACTTCGGGTTATATCACAACCTTTTAACTGTAACTTTGTAGAAAGGGTGTCTTGTGTCATACCCACAGATTCTCTAATCTTTCTGATATTATTACCAATTTCTTTTTCTATTTTTTTATTCATAAAATCAATCCTTTGCACTTAAACCAGAACAAAACTCTTGACTTTATTATAGTTTTATTTTATAATATTCTTGCACTTATATAAGTGCAAGAATATTATTTTGGAGGAAAATAAAATGAAAAAAAGATTACAAGGTTTAATAGCAGGGGCACTTATTGGAATTATACTTACAAGCGGGGGAGTGTTCGCAAAACAAGTTACTGAAACTGCGGAGCTTTTTTATAATAATATAAAGATTTCTTTAAATGGGAAACAGTTACAGCCTAAAGACGCTGACGGAAATTATGTTGAGCCGTTTATAATTAATGGAACAACATATCTTCCTGTACGTGCCGTTGCAAATGCTCTGGGTATAAATGTCGGTTGGGATAGCAATACTAACACGGTTGTTTTATCAAATCAAAAAACGGAAAATATTACAACGGGTTTTAATGAATCTGCTATTTCAGGCAAAATCAACGTTATAAAAGAATACCGTTGGGAAACTGATTATGGCAACTATGTTGGAATTGTTTTAAATAACAATTCAGGTTATACTATTTCACCGAGGATACAGATGACGTTTAAAGATAAAGATGGTAAAGTGGTAAGCGCAGAAAATCAGACAGAAAATGCGTTTGGTTCGGGGCATGAAATGGCTTTTGTTTTCAGTAATAATGAATCGTTTGAAGCTATGAATATATTATCACCGTAAGTGAGGAAAAATATTATGAGGAATGTGTTTCAAAATTGGAGTGTTCTCATTCGCTAACGGCTGAAAAGGCTATTATTCAGGTGAAAAACAATGGTGATAAGCCTGCAAAATTTGTAGGGTATGTTGTTTTCTTCAAAAATGGTGAAAAAGTGGTAGATTATAATAGAGGTTTTTGTATAGATGACGATTCTGAAATAAAACCGCAATTGACAGAAATTGAAGAGGTACCGTCATTTTATAGAAAAACGTTTGACTCGGTTGAAATATATCTGACGGGAAGATGTTCAAGATAGTGAATTATTAACAAACAAGGGGATGTTAAACTATCGGAACGCAAGAAAAGAAGACAATCCATATAAAAATAATGATATTGGTTGTTATAAAGCACAAAAAATAGTGTAGAAAAATCGAATATTTTCGATTTTTCGTAAAATTAAATCTTTTCTTGCTATTAACAAACTTCGCCTC
>JAGBHP010000027.1 GCA_017935435.1 Clostridia bacterium
CATTTAGAACAGCATTTAGGTGGCAGATTTGCTGAAGATAGTATTCTTGTTACTGATAGTTTGAGAGCATACAGAACATTTGCTAATAACAACAAGATACATTTAAGACAGATACCTTCGGGCAAACACACTTCTGGTCCATTCAATTTAGGTAAGGTTAATTCTTATCATTCTAAACTTACTGACTATTTTGACAGATACAAAGAAGTTAGTTCAAAGTATTTAGACCACTATCTTGCTTTGTTTAGGTGGCAAGAAAAAGGGTTTAATTCCAGAACAGCAGACAGAGTGAATATGTTACTTGATATGCTGACAAAAGGTGTACCCGAAAAAGTGGAATTCAAAAAATTGAAATATAGACCTTTCCCTTTTGATACTAAAAATATTGTGAGGGTAGTGACAAATTCCGCATAATGTGGTATAATTATATTGAGAATTGGAACATTTTTCTGATTTTCAAGTCTATATAAGTAGAAATCTTAATTTACGAGGAGGTTATGATTATGAAAAAGATTTTATTAGTTTTAGTTATGGTATGTATGTTTTCTGTTAGTGCATGCAATAAAGAGGAAGTAGTGGATGTTGATAATTCTCAAAAACAAGTGGAAATAAATGACGAACAAGCTAAAACAGATATTATTAACCAGTCTCTCAAAAACGGAGAGGAAATATTAGTCGATAGTGGTCTCAAATGGGAAGTTTCTGAAAAAGAAGTCAAGGCAGTTCTTGATAAAATAAGTTTTATAATGCAAATGAAGTACATTGATATTGCTGATGGCAATTACGATATTGCTATATATAGTATAAAGACAGACACTTCTGCTTCTCCACGTTTATTTATCCTGAATGCAGATTCATCTGAACTGATTTTCTATCTTAATTTAGATAAAACCTTATATTCAGATATTCTGAATATGCTTAATTAATATGTTTAACATAACTATTTAGAGAAAGAAACAGTTATGCAAATTATAATTTATTGAACTAAATACATATATACAAAGGTGCATACTGTAAATGTATCAATAATTTTGGTATGCACCTTTTTGTATACTTTTACCCATCAATACTTATCTAGAAATGGGAGTTATTTTAAAATGCAAACAAACCTCGTGCTGAGCTTTCCCCTCTTTTTCCGCCCATGGCTGAGCTATCTTTTTTTGTCTTAAAGGCCAACCTATGCGCTCTCTTAAGCGGTTATCAATTCTTAAAATTTCCTCTTCCGCCTCTTTTTCTCCGCCGTCAAATGAAAACTCTGCACGGTCTAAAAGATACACATTATCTTCTTCAAGCTCATATTCTACGCACTTTTTAAAATCAATTTCATTAAGCTTTATTTCTTCTTCCTTTTCTATATCAAGCTTTTGTTTTTTTACGCTTTCAGAAAGCTTTAAAAGCACACTGTCATTTATATATAAGGTGTGCATTATAACAGTTTCATTTTCCGTGTTATAAAAGCTTACGTTTTTAATCTCGCCTGTCATTGTGTCATAAATTTCAGGCACAAATATACCTTTTACAGTAATTTTTACGTTTTGGGGACGGACAACATCATTTTGTTCTTTAATATTCGTCTGTACAGCATTATGCTCCCACTGCTTTTTGCCCTGTGCAATAAAAAGCCAATGGCAGTTTTCATCTTTTCTCATTTGATAAATCAAGTTATCTGCAGTTATTCCGTCAGAATTTATGATTTTGACATCTCTTTCGTCTTTAAGTGCCTCTAAAAGCTCGCATTTATCATAATCTATACGGATGCTCTTTTTAAAAAGCGGTTGTGTTTCTTTTGATTTTTCGCCATTTATCCTGTCAGGGCATTTCCCCATAAAGATAAGCTTTCCGCCGTCATCTTTAAAACCGTTTAATATATCAAGAGTTGTTTTCCTCAGCGTTTCGCATCCCGGCACAACAATAGCCTCATATTGCATTGCACCCACATTTAATGGTTTAGTACCTTTTTTGCAAAGGTCGGGCAAAAGCGATTCAGAAATAAAGTCAAAATCAATATGGTTAAAAATAAGCCACTCAATAACATTTTTAAATTTTTCATCCATATTTCTGCTTTTATCGCTCGTCAGGTCTTTAGCACCTGCATAAAGCCAATAGGTTTCCGTTGGATGAATTACTGCGACTTTAACACAAGGCGTGCCCCTTGTTAAAGCCGTTGCAATCCTTGCGTAGTGATTTTCAATATAAGAATATTCCTTATGCCACGGCGACTGATAGTTAAAAGTAGACGGATAATCCCTTTTTGCCTCACCTTTCATAGACATCCACGAAAGATGCGGAACTCTTACAGTTACGCCGAGTGCCGCCTGCCAGTCCCCCTGAAATTTGTGACCTCTGAAATCATAGTCCCAGTTTGTCACTCCGTAAAGCTCCGAGAGCATCCCTTCCCTTGCATACTGATGCACAACAGACTGCGCCTGCTTTGCCGTAGAAAATTCCATACGCTCGCACAAAACATCAATTCCGGGAAGAGTAAAATTGCGGTACGCACGCATTACATCGCCCGTTGCCCACGACTGAAGCTCTAATGTCGGCTCAAGCATCATATGACCCGTAAGATAAATACCGTTGTCATTGCACCACTTTGCGCAGTTATCCATAAAAGAAATAACAAACTGCTCCGCTAAGCAATCCACATAATGATATCTTACATTAGAAATTTCTCCGTCTGCCCTTTCCCACACAAGCTCGGGTATATGCTCTATCAGCTTTTTGCCATTTGTATGCTTTTCGTAAATTTTATCAAAATCAGTTGTCCACGGAAGCTCTACCACGCCTTTTTCGCCCGAATTTGCAAGAAATGTTCTCATATTAAACTGAGGCTCGTCCGTAAAAATTGCAGGAACGGTTTTTCCGAACTTTTCGCCAACCGCTTTTTTATATCCTTCATATGTAAGCGAAATAAAGGCATCCATAGCGTCTTTTGAAAGCGTGTCTACATACGCCTGATTATTATACCACGGCGTATCTTCATTGGTAAGAACATATGCATACCATTTTGCGCCTGTTGCATCATTTTCTTCATTTATTATATCAAAGCTTTTAAGCCTGCCGTGGCTATCGAGCACAATATCAAAGCACGCAACAAGATATGGCTCTCCTGTTTCGATTGCTGTTTCCTTTTTTTGTACATGTCGCTCTTTTTCAGTTGTTAAAACAAGCTTTTTTCCTCGGTGACGGATATTTTTTGTAACAAGACCGCCTGCTGAGCCTGACGGCCATCTGTCTTCATCATAAAGCCACGCAAGCATTCCCTCTTTTTCAGCTTTTTCGGCACAGAATTTTACAAAATCAAAAAATTCCTCGCTTAAATATTCAGTTGCCATACCAGTTCTTGAATGCATATGAAAACCGCCAAAGCCCATTTGCTTTAAAACATCAATCTGAAAGCTTAATTCTTCTTTATCAAGCTCTGTGTTCCACGCCCAGAAAGGCGCTCCACGATATTCACTCGTCGGGTTTAAAAAAAGCTCGCCCGAAAGCTCATTTTCCTTTGTTTTGGGATATAACATAGCCATACCTCACTTTTATAAGCAAAATTTATTATTTTTAGTATATCACAAATAGAAACATTTGTAAAATAAATAATACTATGGGTATTATTTTAAAAAACTATACAATGCAAAAGCGCCCTGAAGGCATAGCCCGCAAGACGCTTTTGGACAAAAGATTATTTTGTTAAAGAGCTTAATTAATTAAGATTTTTCTTAGCTTTTTTAAGTGCTAAAATTCTGTTCATTTCGTTATAAACAATCATAAAGCCTTCATCAACACCCATACCGGGTTTAGCTAAGATTTGTACGGGTTTTGTTGCCATAGCGCAGTGAACGCAAACCTGAGCGCTTCTGTCGGTTTCGTTACACGTTCCGCCCTGATATGCACCAATTCCCTTTTCCTTACAGTATAAAACTGCTTCAATCGTATTATTAATACCGCCTAAGTCGGGGGTTTTAATCTGTACCATATGACCTGCTTTGTTATCAGCAAAAAGCTTGATATCTTCTAAGGTATTGCACCACTCATCTGCAACAAGCTCGACATCTATTTTTCTTCTGTCAATTTCAGCAGTAAGCGCAGAAAGTGCTTTAAGCTGAGTTTCGCGGTCTGAGTCACAATCCATAGGACCTTCAATGCGAAGCTTAAACGGCTTTGCGATTTCACCGAGCTTTTCTATATAATCTGCCATTTCTTTATAATTATTGTTTCCGAAAGCCGCACCAATCGTTCCGTAAACATCAATGTGCATAACAGGATTATAGCTTTTGCTTTTGCGGTTATTTAATATTCTGTCACGAAGCCACGCAACATATTCTTCAAGCTTTTCGCCGTTTCTTCCAAGCTTTGTATCAATATTATTTATAAGTGCGTGAGGAAGAACCTGTGCGCCTTTAATAATCATTTTATCAGAATTATCGTAGCGGTCATCGCCTGATTGCGTGAAAATGGCGATAGGCTCTTCGGAAATTTCGCATCCGTATTCTTCTGCTACAACCTCGCACATCATTTTGCCTTTTGCTTTTGCCACCGCATCGAGTATCGCCTGAGATACGCCGTAGCGAATAGCAGTATGAAGGCGCTTTCCGCCAACTTTAATATCCTCCATCATTTCGCAAAGACTGCGGAAGCTATCTGCCTCTTTTCCGACAAGCTCCGGCTTTATGTATTTATCAATAACAGGAATAAAATCCTCTGCTAAAAAGAGAGGGTCTCTTCCGCCTGCACCTGAATACTGAACAGCCGCACAGTCACCGTAAGCCACCTGACCGTCTTCTAAAATAATCATAACAGAAATCGATTCGCCTGCCTGACGGACTGCCGAAAAACCTTCTGTAACAGGCTCTCCTATATAAAATACGCCGTCGTGACCTGCACCTTTTTTAATTGCACGCTGGTCGTCAAAATAAAAACCTGTGCGACCCGCTGAGCATACAACATCTATAATCTTCATTTGAAATTCTCCTATATTTTAATATTTAGGACGACCAACGAGGCGACCCTTACCAATTGCATACACGTCATCAATTACCATCTGGAAAGATGCTTTTCTCTTTTCATAAACTGCTCTTTCCTCAATTTTTGCTTTGTGGAAATCACGAAGCTCCTGTGAAAAAGGAAGATTTCCCATTTCAAGTATTCTCACCGCACCGTCATTATCACGGCAAGGAAGCATTTTACCCGCATTAAAACGGCAAGGCGCAAACGGAACGTCTAAAACGCCTGCTTCTACACCACGGCATACGCCAACTGCGATATCTCCGTTTCCAAGCTCGAAGCATTTATCGATAATCGCACGTGTTTCAAGCTTAATAATATTTTTTTCCTCTTCTAAGCGGCTATCGTTAAAGGTCTGGTCTGAAAGCATATTAACAACCTGCTTTGTACAGCGAAGCCCCTGAGCGTTAGCCTCCATAGTGGGAATACCCACCGCCTCGTGAGGTGTTTTTACTATAACCTTTGTAGCCTTAGAAAGTGCCGCAATTAAGCTTCCTGACGAAATTACGCCAAATGCCTTTGCTTCATCTGCAGGGAAGCCGCCCATCCACTGATGAAGAACTGTTGTAACGATTACATCGCCATAGCCGTATTTTGCAAGATATTCATCGCAAAGCTCTAAAAGTGAGCGAATTGCCGCAATGTCCTGAACTAAATTTCCGCATTGACCGTAGCCTACGGTAATATTTTTTACACCCTGCTCTGCCGCAAGGAGTGCCTCAATTATCGCCGCCGCATGAGAAATACAAGGCGGAACGAGTGTACCCGTAAGCGGTCCGTAAGGCTCACGGTTAATAGAAACTCCCATTTCCTCATAAAGACCTGTTAAGCGGTCAACATACTGCCAGTCACGGATTGTTCTTTCCATAGGAATATTTTTACAGTAAGGAAGATTATACGAAATTCCGCCGCCCTCATAGCTTGTAAAGCCGCCTGCATATGTAATTTCTGTAAGCAGACGTGCATCAGGCGTGCCATGGCGTACCTGCATGGGAACATTCACGCTTTCAATTACCCTTCTGCAATTTTTAACGCCGTGATTAACCGCAGGAAAGCCGTTTAGCATTGCACGGTTTAAACGGATTGATTCTTTTATTCCGTTTTCTGCTTCTTCATATCTGTTCTGCCTTGTGTAGCTGTCAATGGTTGAAGGAAGCAAATCTGCTTCGCCGTGCTCTTCTAAATACTGCATCAGCTTAATATGCTCTTCAATTACAGGCACACCTGCTCTTGGCTGAACTAAAGTGCGACCGTCTCTTTTGGCATCAATAAGCTTTTGCGAGAAATTTCTTGATTTAGGCATAGATTTATGATATTCTACCGCCTCTTTTAAATCAACGTCTTTTCCTGTTGGCCACTGCGCAAGAACTTCTGTGCGCAGACGGCTGAATTCATCTTCTGAAATACGTTTATTGACAATCTCCATGAAATTCAAGCTCCTTTTTCATTATCCTGAGAGCAGCATCGGGGTAATATGATGATAAAAGACCCATAGCTGCGAGTATATAGCTTCTGTCTACCCAAACATTTGCATTCTTAGGCCTTAGCGATTCAGGCTCATCGGGACTAAAATATGCAAATCTTGCTATTTTTTCCGTTTCCTTTGTATGAATAAGGCTTCCGCCCGTTACTACTATCTGATTTACGTGTGTCAGGTTTTTTCCCTCCTGAACAAAGGTTTGACCCATCATCGTATAGGTTTCCGAAATTTTTCCTGCGTGACGCCTTACCGCCTCGCGCACTGCGCACGATGAAAGCGCAAAATCAAGCTTTTCAAGCTCTTTATCACCATTTGGTACTGTATCTTTATGCAGCTTTAAATGCTCAACGAGTGCGCTTACTCTTTCCTTTGAAAGACCCGATATTTTTGAAATTTCATCAAAGCCCGCACTATCTACAATGCCCTGAACTGAATACCGCATACCGATGTCGCCCTCAACTGTGCGCTTTGCATATGGCTCAGGAAGACCTTTATAAACCGTATTCATCTGCTCGGGCATACCGTCTGCCACCGAATAAATATCCGTCGTTGCTCCGCCTACATCAATTCCAACAAGCTCGCCTATTCCCTTTTCTTCCTTAGTTCCGTTTGATAAAAGCTCCATAGCTTTTAAAACGGCAGAAGGCGTCGGCATTAAAATATCCGATAAAAGCCCGCTTACACGGCTAAGACCTTTTGCTTTAATTATTCTGTTTAAGAAAATTTCTCTGATTTGCTTTTGCGTCGGCTCAATATTTAAAACGCCAAATTTCGGCATAACGTTTGGGCATACATAAACTTCAGAGTTCTTTAAAATGCGCTTTGCCTCCGCCGCCGCTGTACGATTTCCTGCGATTACTATCGGAAATTCAGGCAAAATATCTGCAAGCATTTTAGCATTATGCAAAATGCAATCACGGTTTCCGCCGTCTGTTCCTCCAACCAAAAGAAAGATGTCAGGCGAAAGTGCCTTAATTTCCAAAACATCGTCTTCCGTAAGCTCAAAGGCATATATGCCGATAGCTTTTGCGCCTGCGCCAAGGCTTGCAAGCTTTGCAGCCTCTCCCGTAAGCTCGGGCACAAGGCCGCTTGTAACCATCCTAAGCCCGCCTGCTGCCGATGAACACGCATAGCATTTAAAAAACTCTGTTTTTCCGATTTTTTCTTCTAAAATTTTAAGTCCGTTAGTAAGACCTTCACATATATCCGTTTCTACCGTCGTAAAAGCGGATGCCGTTCCCAATATTCTCTCATTTGTAATATCTACTGCCGTAAGTTTAGTATATGTACTTCCAAAATCAATCAGCAGAACATTTTTCACTTGTTTTCACCATCCATACCAAGAAGCTCTCTTAGAGCCTCAATGGCAGTTTCGGGCGATGTTCCGGGCGGAAATGCACGGTCAAAGCCCATGTCCTTAAATCGCTTTTCAACATCAGAAAATTTCTGCTTTCCTATTACAATATTTCCGCCAACAATTAAAGGTATACCTTTAAGACCTGCCTCGTCGCACTTTTGGCGCATACCACGGCAGTCAAGCTCGCCCTGACCATAGAGTGATGATACAACTATTGCATCAGCGTCAGCTTCAATTGCCGCTGCAATATATTCCTCCTGCGAAACCATAACTCCAAGATTTACAACCTCAAAACCCGCTTCCGTAAAAGCGTGATACAATATTTTATTGCCTACTGCGTGAACATCAGCACCGATTACGCCGATTATCAAAACCTTTTTTTCCTGATTTCCCATTATTGCACCGCTATGTCTTTTTAAGATATTCGCCTTTAAATTGTTCTATACCTATATAATACAATGTATTATACCTTTTGTCAATACAAAAATCAGAAAAAAAGTATGTTTTTATAAAATTTTTCAAAAAAAGACTGTAACAAAAACCTTGTCACAGTCAAAAAGTTTTAAATTGTTTTACTGTCAAGCAGTTTTTTTATCTTTGCCTCAAGATACATAACCGTTCCTTCGTCCATTTCATAAAAACAATCAATGATATCTCCGTCATACCTTTTTAAAACATCAACTGCTTCCTGTGAAAAATACTTTTCATAAGACTTAGGAACTAAAACTGCATCTTTTCCCTTTAAGTATGCCTCAATATCGCTATCTGCCGCAAGCTCTAAGGCTTTAAAAAGCACAACATCTTCATTGTAGACCATACACGTTTCGTACATAAGCTCACCAAAACGCTTACTGTAACCTACAATTCCGACCTTTTCGCCCTTAGTAAGCTTTATAATATCTGCAAGACACCTTGCAGACGGCCTTAACGCCATTCTTGCAATCTTTTTCTTAACAGGCAGAACACTTTCCAAATATTCCGCATGTGAAGGCGTGGTAACAATAAGGTCAAACTCCTCGCTCAATTTATAAGGATACTGTCTTACGTTTTCAAGCATATAAGAATACAAATCAACGCCCGATATGTGCCTTAATTGTTCTGAAACCTGTGATAAGTTCTCAGGATTGCACTCTACCACCGCAACCTTTATATGCGCCTCTTCTGCGGCTCTTTCTCTAAGCTTTAAATTTAAAAATATATTAATTTCACTTGGCGAAAGTCCCATATCTTCCAAGCTATCGAGCATTGCATCAATTGCCGCCATAGCCTGCTCTTTTCTGCTTCCCGAGTTTTCAGGCTGATAACGCACAAAAGTGCCTCTTCCCTGAACCTTTTCAATCAGCCCCGCCCTTTCAAGCTCATCATAAGCACGCTTTATAGTTCCTCTTGCGATACCGAGCCTTTCTGTCATTTCGCTAACTGTCGGAAGCTGCTCACCCGATGCAAGCTCGCCTTTTTTCACAGAATTACGGATAACATCGACAAGCTGCTGATAAATGGGCACGTCCATATCAGGATTTATCTTGTAGTCCAGTTCCACCAAAGTCACTCTCCTATAATTGTTATATATCAATATTACTCCAAAACGCAAATTTTGTCAAGTGACTTTGTAACAATCCATTTTAGCAAACACTATAAATTTCATCTAAAATTTCGCCATTTCTTCCTACAACTTCAGCAACAACCCTGTCGCCCTTCTTTATCTTTTCGGGTTTTCCCGTAATTCTTTCTGTTTTTTCCTTGAGTTCTTCTATACTGATAACAGGCAATCCGCTTAAAACAAGCCTTTCCTTTAGCTCAGAATTTTTGGGATTAACCGCAATTCCGCCTTGCGTCACTAAAACGTCAATATCTTTTCCTGGCGTTGAAATGCAGTTAACCCTATCTGTTATGATAGGAAGACGCGCCCTAAACATTGGCGCAATTATCATAGAAAGCTTAGCTCCTGCCGCAGTATCGCTATGACCGCCCGAACCACCCATAATATAGCCGTTTGAATCCGTGTGTACATTTACATTAAAATCCGTATCAATTTCGGTAGCTCCCAAAATTACAACATCCAAGCTATCAACAACCGCACTTTTCGCCGTAGGCGATGCGTAATGCTGCGCCGAAATTTCCATATGATTCGGATTATTTTTAATAGACTCCACCGCCGATAAATCAAAGCATTGTACATCTAAAAGCTTTTCAAAGCAGCCCGCATTTAGCATATCCACCATATAACCCGTAATTCCGCCAAGACCAAAGCTTCCTCTAATATTTTTTTCGAGCATAATCTCCTTTAAAAATTTTGCCGCAGCAAGAGACGCTCCGCCCGCCCCCGTCTGAAAGGAAAAACCATCTTTTAAAAGACCTGAAGCCTCAATAGTTTTCGCTGCCATCGATGCCATAACAAGACCTACGGGGTCACGTGTAATTTTAGTTGTTCCCGAAACAATGCCTTTTGGGTCGCCGATTTCCTCTACCGAAACAACATAGTCCACATTAGTTTCAGATATCGACCAATCAGCAAGCGGATATTTTACTAAATTATCTGTAATTACAACAACTTTTTTTGCATGCATCGCATCAACCATAGCATAACCAAGGCTTCCGCAGGCAGACTTTCCGTATTTCCCCGAGCAATTGCCCATAGGGTCACAAGATGGCGCCGCAATAAAAGCTACATCAATCGGCGTTTTCCCCGAAATAATATCACTCGGTCTTCCGCCATGAGTGCGAAAGCTTACGGGATTTTCCATAACTCCGCAGGAAAAATGTCTGCCAAGTCCTCCCGAAATATAATCCGCCGAAACGTTAGTCACAACGCCGTTTTTTATATGTTCAATCAAAGGAAGATGAACATCAAAAAGAGAGCTTGCATTCACCGTCAAATCTTTTATCCCAAGCCGTGCAATTTCCTCCATAACCATATTTAAAACATAGTCGCCATTTCTGAGATGATGATGAAAAGAAACCGTCATACCGTTTTTTAATCCCGAAAGCTCAACCGCCTCTTTAATTGTAGTTACAAGCTTATTCATTTTCATCACCCCTTATTCCAAGTGCTTTTGCCATAGCAATAGTTTTCTCCGCCCTCTGAACAATAGGCGCATCAATCATTTTGCCACGAAGCGCAATTGCGCCTTTGCCCTGTTCTTTCGCTTCTTTTATAGCCATCATTACTTCATATGCATACTCAATTTCTTCGCTGCTTGGGCTAAACACACGATTTATCGCACTTACGTGTCTTGGTGAAATAGATGCCTTTCCTGAAAAGCCGAGATTTTTCGCAAGGAGCGCATCATCTAAAATTCCTTCATCGTCATTTACATCGGTAAACGGCGTATCAAAAACATCAACGCCTGCCGCACGTGCCGCAACAACAAGACGCGACCTTGCATATTCTATTTCTCTGCCGTCTTTCGTTCTTTTTGAGCCAAGGTCGGCAGTTAAATCTTCTGCTCCTAAAAACAAAGCTTTTATGCGTTTGCTGCACGATGCAATATCAAAAGCATTTTCAACGCCCTGCGCCGTTTCGATAAGCGGCATAACAAAAGCAGTTCCTTCTTCTGCTTCAAGCTTTTTTTCGCACTCAGATAGATATCCGCAGACTTTAAGCACATCATCTTTGCAATTAGTCTTAGGAAGAAGAAACACAAGAGGTTTATACGGCAACAAAGCATTAATATCCTCCATCCAAAAGCTTGTATCAACAGAATTTATCCTGACTATAACCTCACAAGCCTCCAAATTCATATATTTCATAGTGTTACGCACCAAAATCCGTGCCGCATCCTTTTCGTCAGGCGAAACCGCATCCTCTAAATCAAAGATAACGGCATCTGCACCAAGCGTTCCTGCGTTTATAAGCATATTCGGGTTGTTTCCGGGCAGAAAAAGTAAGCTTCTCAGCATTACTTCTCCCCCTTTCCCCTGAGAACCGCCGTTTCAACACGTGCACGAATTACACATTCAAGCGCACCACGGTCAACCACACGCACTTTAGCGTTTTCTACTTCCAACTCATTTAAAACCTCTTCAACTGCCGTTCTGATTTTTTCCCCGAACTGCATCCATACCACAGATTCTACCGAAATTTCATTTTTTCCGTTTCCCGGCTCAATTTCAACATAAGCATCACTTGATTCCATAGTTCCTGCAGTTGCGCTTTTTATAATATCCATAATCCCAAACTCCTTTACCTCACTTTTAAAAATGTTATAGTAACAATTTACCTATATTGTATAACACAATTTCAAAAAAATCAATTCTTTTTTTAAATTTTTCTTTTTTCTTTACAAAATGTGTTATAGTATTGTATAATATAATTAAATAAAATTGTAAAGGATTGTTTTATGTATACAGAACTTACATCTGCACTTTACGGAAAAAAACTGACTCTTTGGAAAGAGCTTTTAGCTAAAGCAGGCATAAAAGAAGATGCATCTATAACAGAAACTGCTCTTTTATGGGAAGAAGATAGCCTGCTTGCGACTGCATCAAGAGAAAAAAACATAATAAAATGCATAGCAGTAGACCCTATTCATCGTGGCGAGGATTTAACTGCTAAAGTTCTTACACAAATTCGCCAAAGCGCATTTAAAGCAGGCGAGCATCATTTGTTTTTATATACCAAGCCACAAAATAAAGATACCTTTTCTTCGCTTTTCTTCTATAAGATTGCCGAAACCGATAAGGTTTTGCTTATGGAAAGCGAAAAAGACGGCATTTGGGGCTATTTAAATTCGCTCTCACAGCCATCAGACAAAAAAACAGGCGCAATTGTTATGAACTGCAATCCTTTTACACTCGGTCATCGATTTTTGATTGAAAAAGCTTCTAAATTGTGCGAAAAGCTATATATTTTTGTGCTTTCAGAAGATAAAAGCTATTTTTCTTTTGAAGATAGATTTAATATGGTATGTTTGGGCACACAAGACCTTTTAAACGTAGAAGTTCTCCCCACAGGTCCATATCTTATATCAAGCGCTACGTTTCCAACCTATTTTTTAAAAGAAAAAACCTCTCAAAATGAAGCTTTCTGCACGTTAGATGCCGAGATTTTTGCTAAATTCTATGTGCCTCACTTTAAAATTGCCACACGCTTTGTAGGCACAGAGCCGTTTTGTGAGGTAACAAATGAATATAACCGAATTTTAAAAAAGCATCTGCAAAAATTTGGTGTTTTTGTTACGGAAATTCCACGTTTTGAAAAAAACGGCACAGCTATCAGCGCAAGTGCCGTCAGAAAAGCAATAAGTGAAAAAAATTATTCAATTTTAGACGATAGTCTGCCGCAAACTACCATAAATTATTTAAAAAATAAGAACTTAATATGACAAAGGGGAAATTATTATGCAGGAAAGACAGGCAAACCATATTTTAAGCAGTTATTTTGCACCCAGAGGACACAACCGAATGTATGCACTCGGCATGCAGCTTGCTCAGCTCTATTTATCGCCTTTTGACAAGCTAATCGGCATCATAGGCGAAGCAGGCTCGGGCAAAAGTGCACTTTTAAGAGGAATGTTCCCAGGTCTTGAGCTTACAAACGATGATGACGGTGTTTACGTGCGTCCTCTTCCGCTTCTTGAGCTTGATTCAGGCTTTTGTACGCCTCACACCTACCACGTTGATATCCGTTTTGAAAATGGTTTTACACAGATGAGCGTTTTAGCAGATGCAATCGAAGAGGCGCTCCAAAAAGGAAAACGAGTGATAGTTGAGCACTTTGATTTGGTTTATCCGCTTTTGGGATTTAACGCAAACCTTTTAGTTGGTGTCGGCGAGCAGATTTTAATTTCACGCCCCACAATTTTTGGCCCTGAGCCAAAGGAAATTCATGATAAAGTTTACGATTCGCTCCCCTATCGTCTTATGGCACACACCGCAGAAGACCTTTGCGAGCTTTGCATACCCGCAGATGATATGGCACGCTGTGTTCACGATGACGTAAAGCACGGCTTTGTAATTGCTTTTCCTGAAACCAAGCCTGATTTTGACATTTCAGAAATGGAAAAACAGGTAAATGAAATGATATGTGCAAATCTCCCCATTACATATGCCGACAACCACCACGTTTCAATAGGCGGTAAGCTCCACCCCTGCACAGGCCCGAGAATACACGTAACGCACACGGGGCAGATTGAAAATTTCCACCTTTTGCACCATTTTATATATGATGCATTCAGGCGCAGATACTTGCTTGTGGGCTGTGTCGGCGAAGATGCCGAAAAAAATCTCCAGATGCTTGATGCTCAGCAACAAAAGCAATCAAGTCTAACGATATAAATACAAGGAGAAAAAAATGCAGGAAATTACGCTTACTGATATTTTAAATGCACGTGAAGCTCGCGTAAAAATTCAAAAAGAAATGATAAAAAAATATTCTTGTCCTCTCATCTGCTTTACAATGAATATTGCAGGGCCTGTAAAAAAGACGCCCGAAATCGAGCGTGCTTTTAAAGAGGGTATTAATATTTTAAAGGAAAGCTTGCGCAATTTTTGCATTTTAAACGAACGTATTGATTTTTACGATACGGGTTGCGTTGCTTATTTTAGCGTAAAAAAAGAGCCAAATTTACTAAAAGATATCTGCGTATCTATCGAAGAGACCTGTCCTCTCGGCAGACTTTTTGATATGGATGTTTTAGACGAAAACCATAATAAACTTTCACGAAAAAAAGAGCGAGGTTGCATTGTTTGCGATTCTCCCGGGCGTGCGTGTGCCGCCGGCAGAGTTCATTCTGTAAAAGAACTGCAAAATGTTACGCAAAAAATAATTTTTGATTATTTTCTAAAAAAAGATGCTGAACAAATCGCAGAGATTGCAAAATCGAGTTTAATTGACGAGGTAAATACAACCCCCAAACCAGGTTTGGTTGATAAAAACAACAACGGCAGTCACTCGGATATGAATCCTGAGCTTTTTATAAAGAGTGCAAATGTTTTGATGCCTTATTTTCGTGACTGCGTGCTTATAGGTCAAAAATACTCCTTGCTTGCGCACAGTGAGGCTTTCCTCCCTCTAAAGCAGGCAGGAATAGATGCAGAACTCAAAATGCTGATTGCTACTAAAAACGTAAATACTCACAAGGGCATAATTTTTTCATTAGGGTTAATATGCGCTTCTATCGGCAGACTTTACTCGGTTTCAAGGCCAATTTGCGATTTATCATACATAATGCAAGAATGTGCGCTTCTGTGCGAAAAATCTATATATGATGATTTTAAAAAAAATATAAATACCGGCTTTGGTAGCACGCTTTACAGTACCCACGGCATAAAAGGCATACGAGGCGAAGCTTTGAGCGGTTTTTCTTCGGTAATAAATGTCAGCCTGCCTGTTTTTAAAAATGCGCTTTTAAAAGGCTTAAACAAAAATGATGCAGGCGTTTTAGCCCTTTTGCACCTCATTGCAAGCATCCCCGATACAAACCTTTATAAGCGTGGCGGTGCACAAGGCTTTTCCTATGCTAAACAGTATGCGCTTGACTTAATAAAAAAAGAAAAATTTACGACAGATGACGTAAAAAAAGCAGATTTCTGTTTCATTCAAAAAAATCTTTCACCCGGTGGAAGCGCAGATTTACTTGCCGTTACTTACTTTTTGCACTCCGTTATAAGTGAATATAGTATATACTAAAAAGAGTTGTAGCAAAAGCTACAACTCTTTTTAGTATATGAATTTATTTATCGCCATCTTCTAACTTTTCATTTTCAGGCAAATCTTCTGTTACCTGAACTTTTTCAACAGAATCGAGCTTCTCCATAATTTCTTCAGCCTGAGACTCTGCAGTTTCTAAGAATTTACGCATATAAGCACGAATAGACTCAACATCTTCCTTGCACTTATCAATATTTTTAGCAACTTCATCATTTCTTCTGCTGTTTTCTTCAATTTCTTTTTGATTTTGCTCACTCGCTTTAACCTTAAGTTCGTCAGCAAACTGTCTTGCGTCAAGCAAAATAGAAGAAACTTTTAAATTTTCATCATCTTTTTTCGCAAGCTCACCTGTAAGCTCCTCAATTTTTTTCTCAAGCTCTTTTTTTATTTCATAAAGCTGAGTTTTTTCCTCTTCAAGATTTTCAATCTTTGTTTCGAGCTTTCTTCTTTCGTTATTTTGCTTAGCAATAAGCTCATCACTGAGTTTTGCAATATATTCATAAACTTTTTTTTTTGAGTAACCAAAAAGCGACACTTTAAAATTTTCTGTCATCTTTCTTTCCTCCCATTTTCATAATATCCGTTTTTTGGGTCAATGAAGGGCTATCCGCCCTGCATTGCATGAATTGCTTGAACGATTTAGATGCCACTTTCCAAAGGCTCCACTGTGTAAGGGGAGCTGTCAGCGAAGCTGACTGAGGGGTTGTTTTTTCCTCTTTAACAATCCTCCCGTCACGCTTTGCGTGCCACCCTCCTTTACACAAGGAGGGCTATGAATTGACAACTTCATTGTCATGAATTGGCTTAAGCCATGAATTCTCGCTTCGCTCCATGAATTGAATTGCTTTTATAATGCACGTTAGTGCAATTCATGAGCCGTAAGGCTCAATTCATGAAACTGCAAGTTTCAATTCATGCCGAAGGCAATTCATTGAGTTCAAGTTACACTTGAACTCATTCTACCACATAATGCATTTTTTGTCAACTCTAAAGCAGATAAATCGACACCGCTATTAATCTGATTATTTTTGCAAATTTTCTCTGTATTTACCGGGTGTTTCGCCCACATATTTTTTAAACGTGCGCGAAAATGTTCTTACGTTAAAATATCCTACCTTTTCTGCAATTTTTTCGATAGTATCCGAGCTTTCTTCTAAAAGCTTAATCGCCTTTGTAACCCTGATTTTAGCAATATATTCCAAAAGTCCCTGCGCAGTATTTCTTTTAAAAATCGTAGACAGGTAGCTTTGATTAATCTTAAAATGATCTGCAATCATCGCACCAGAAAGATTTGCATCATCATAGTAGCTTTCGATAAAATTCTTGATGTTTTCAATGAGCCTGTTGTTTTTCTCAACACTTTCATTTAAGCTCTGTTCACAAATCTCCTTAAAAATGCTTATAAGCTCATCTTTAATCGACAAAACCGTATGGCATTTATCAATTCTTTCAAAAACGTTAAACCTTTGGAAAATATTATTTCCGTCGATGTCGCCAATATCGTTTAAAACCTTCATAACGCTTCCCAAAATGTCATAAACAAGGCATTTTGCGGTCTGAATTTGCGGTTTTGCCTGACTTAAATTAATCTCAAAAATGTTATTTAAAATTTCAAGGCTCTTTTCGTAATCTCCGTCTTTTAAGGAGCTTATCATCTGCACTTCCTGACCAATCGGGAAATAATACAGATTTGTTTGCGTTTCACTTATATCTCTGTAATTTATAATGTCATTTCCGACAATAAATTTATATTCAAGACATTCTGCTACTTCCTTCTGGCAAGCGCTAAGACCCTCAATCCCTTCGTGAATTTGAGAAATGCACGCCGTAAAGCCAAGATTAAAATTGTTCTGCGCAAATTTCAAAAGCTCTGAAACTGCTTTCCTTGCGGTATCTTCGCATTTTATATCAGAGGTATTTATAATACACGAAAAAACTCCGTTTATATCACAGAAAATCTTTTTATATTCTGCGCCTACAATATCATCTAAAATATTTGAAATTATGAGTTTAGAAAGATTAGCATCATCGTCTGTAATTTCCGTTTTTTCTTCAAAAAACAATCCTGACAGGTCATTAAAATAGAAGCCAATCAAGACAAAATACGGCATTTCAAACGAAACATCGATACTGCTTAAAAGTTCCTTCATCGAAACTCCCGAAACCATTTCATTATTTAAAAGCTTTAGGAAAACTGCATCTCTTATGATTAGATTCTGCGATACAATTTTACTGTTTTTAAGCTCGTTATCCTCTAAAATTTCATTCACCTTTCTGTCTAAAAGCTGAAATTCATTTTCACTTATCTTTTCGCCCTGCGCACTCATTTCCTTTATGCCAAGCTGTTCTATAAGCTTTCTTACAGGTTTGTGATTATAAACAGACAGAAAATATGCAAGGAAAATTCCTAACACTAAGCATAAAATGACGGTCACATATATAATAACCCTTACCCTTTGAAGCTCTTTTAGATATACGTTTTTTTCGATGACGTATACATATTTCCAATCGCTCTGCTCAGAATTTGTGTATACTAAAACCGCTTTTTTAGACATTACAGGCGAGTTAAGTTTCTTTTTCGTCATAATAGAAAGAATCTTATTTATGTCTGCATTTGCTTCCGCATTTGACAGAAAAACTTCATTATTCCTGTCTAAAATGCAAAAATATCTGCCCGAAGATGCCATATCATTTTGCGCAGTAACGGCACTGTTCTTCATTTCGCAAACAATCGTCGCTTTCGGCACAAAAATCTCCGCCCCATTTACCGAATACATAAACAAAACGTCACTTTGCGCTATATTTTGCCCCTTATTTGCAATTCTTTCAAAATCTCCAGCCGATTTTTTTCTTAAAAGATTGCGAAACGCATCAAAATCCATTTCTTTTCCCGCATAATTGCTTTTATAAAAGCTTTCTGCTGTTTGGATTGTCGCTTTCGACACTATGTAATCATTTTCGTGAATGTATATGTAAATGTTATTTATCGCAGTATCCTGAGCAGTTTTTGCCGAAAGCTGCTGCTGAACCTCAGTCATTTTATATCTATATACACCATCAACCTTTTTTTCATCAAGCATATCAAGGAGTGTCCTGTCCATTGCAAGCGTTGAAACAAGGTTTTGAAGATTTTTTCGCAGATTGTCTATGCGTTGCTTGCTATTCTCTAAACTTTCAGCACTTGTTGCATGAATTTGACGTGTCAGACTGTTTTGTGTTTCATTATAAATGAACATATTTACAAAAATTGTCGTTGCAAGAATTAATATATAAGAAATAAACCACGAACGCATTATGCTTTTCTGGCTAAAGGCTTTCTTTATATCTGCTTTTTTCAGTTTCAAAAGGTCTCCTCCTCGGTATACTAAATTATATATTTATTATAACATAAATTTCCTATTGAAAAATATAATGTAATTTATGTTGCAATGAAAGCTACATATTGTATTTTATAGGATGCTTTCATTATAACA
>JAGBHP010000028.1 GCA_017935435.1 Clostridia bacterium
ATTGTTGTAGACAATTTCGTTCAGATAGTGTAAAATGTGTGTAGGACTTCATACTAACCTCCGTGTTTATGTTTGTTGTGGTAAACTACATTTTACACTAGAGTTATTATGAAGTCTATTTATTTTTTTCATGTTGCACTTGATATTATAATCTGCCCTGCTCCCCTTACACAGGGGAGCCTGTCGCTCTACCAAACGTTACTACGTTAAATCCCAATTTAGCGTAGTAACGTTTGGTCAGGATATCAAACCTCAACCAAAAGGTAAATTACAATAAATCATCATTTCACAACTATATCTGCAACATCAGAAAAATTTATTTTTTCGTCTTTAGTCACGATAATTTTTTCATTATTTAACACTTTATCAACTATTCCTGAATATTTATGGTATTTCCCGTCTTTATAGTAAGTTATCACTGCACTATGTGTTTGGGAAAGCAAGGCGGTATTTACATTCAGCTCATTTTCCTTATCATCAGCTAAGATTTTCTTTTTAACCTTTTCTTTTTCCTTT
Organism: Clostridia bacterium; assembly: GCA_017935435.1. Classification (GTDB taxonomy): domain Bacteria; phylum Bacillota; class Clostridia; order UBA1381; family UBA9506; genus RGIG9126. Next base: position 517 of record JAGBHP010000028.1, read on the forward strand.
TCTTTTTTTATGAGCGCCCTGCCAAGACCCGAAAGCGGAGAAAAAGGCATAAACTGTTTTGCTCTTTCTTCCACCGTCATTTTATACTTTGGTTTTTCAGCCACTTTTATGCCCTCCTATCTGGCGGTTTCTTTCTATGGTTGTTGCACCTTCTTCGAGATTCATTCCTTTTATTACCGCATTTTTTCCGAACCTTTCTTTTATTTTAAGCATAGTAGTCTGAATTTTTTTGTTCTTTTCAAGCTCTTTTGTATTATCAAACAGACCTATCTGCACACATTTTTCTTCCTTTATATTATTAAAAGAGATATTTACCCGTCTTACGAGCAAATCGGGATTTACGATTTTTTTATAAAGTGAGCTTACGGCAGGAATTAAAATTTTATCAAGATTTGTTTCTGTTTCGAGCGAAAAGCTTCCGTATGCCGCAGGTGCATTTTCCCTGTTTGAATAACCAACTCTTAAGCTCACCGATTTTGTAACAAGATTTTTTTTAGTCATATCGAGGCACAAAAGCTCCGTCATTTCACGCACGATAAGCTCGCCTCCCGAAAAAGTGTAATCGTGCATAAGCACCTGTCCCGAGGTTAAACTGTTGGTTTTTGGCTTATATTTTTTTATTTCCGAAATTCCGACAGGCTCTCTTCCCCACGCATGGTCAATTAAAAGCTCAGCATCTATCCCGAATATTCGGTAAAGCAGGTCTTCATCTGCTTTTGCGATTTCTCCCATAGTATTAATCCCATACCTTTTTAGCCTGTTTGCCGTACCTGCGCCAATCCGCCAAAAATCCGTAATAGGAGTATAATCCCAAAGCGTTTTTCTATAAAGCTCCTCGTCAAGATATCCTATAAAATCATCAGAATGTTTTGCCGTTATATCAAGCGCAATCTTACAAAGATACATATTAGTGCCTATTCCGCAGGCGGCTCTTACGCCCGTTTTATCAAAAACTGCCTGCATAAGCATTTTGGCAATCTCTTTTTCCGTTTTTTTGTAAAAACGAATGTAATTTGTTATATCAATAAAAACCTCATCAATTGAGTAAACATAAATATCATCCTTTGAAACATAGTCAAGATAAATTCCGTAAATTTCCGCAGCATAATCAATATATAGCTGCATTCTCGGCACAGCCATAACATATTTTATATTTTTGGGTATCTCAAAAACACGGCATCTGTTTTTTACGCCGAGTTTTTTCATCGCAGGAGATATGGCAAGGCAAATTGTTTTGTCACTTCTTTCAGGGTCAGCTACAACAAGATTTTCTGTCATAGGGTCAAGTCCTCGTTCTACGCACTCAACAGATGCATAAAAAGATTTTAAATCTATGCAAAGATACATCTTCTGCATATTGCAGCCTCCTTTTTTAAAATCATCCACCACCGCTCATTATTATACTCCCATTTTAACATTTTTTCAAGTACATTTGTTCGGTTTTGAAATATTTTTCTTAGAAAATACACTTTTTTGCATTAGTTTCTTCTAATATATAGTATTATTTTTTGTCTTTTGAAACTTTCCGTTGTATATTAAGTTTATGTTACTACAATATATTGTGTATGTTACAATTAGGTTAAATTTTTTTTATTTTTTTTGCAAAAAACTATTGCAATATTGACAAAAATGGGTTAAAATTAAATAAAAGTGGTGAAAAGTGGAGCAAAATGGTTTAAATGGAGGTGAGTTTATTGTTTATCGGCGAATATCAGCACACATTGGATGCCAAAGGCAGAATGTTTATCCCTGCCAAATTCCGTGATGAGCTTGGTGAAAAGTTTATAGTAACCTTAGGTCTTGACAACTGTCTTTTTGTCTTTTCCTCCGATGAATTTAATAAACTCAAAGAAAAACAGGATTCACTTTCCATTGCAAATAAAGACGCCCGTAATTTTGCACGTTTCTTCTTTGCAGGTGCGTGCGAGTGCGAGCCTGATAAGCAGGGAAGAATAAACCTCCCTCAAAGACTGCTTTCTTATGCACACTTAGAAAAGGACGTAACCGTTGTCGGTGTTTCAAACAGAATAGAACTCTGGAGCACAGACAAGTGGAACGAACAGTTTAATTTTGATAATTTCAGTCCCGATGAGTTTTCTGAAAAAATGGAAGCTTTAGGACTATAAAAGTGGGGCAACATTATGGATTTTCACCACGTATCCGTCTTAAAGGATGAGAGTATAGAATATTTAAATATTGTCCCCGACGGCATTTTTGCGGATGCTACTTTAGGCGGCGGCGGTCACAGTCTTGAAATTTTAAAAAGGCTAAGCAGTGGCAGATTAATCGGATTTGACCGTGATATTGACGCAATAAATGCCGCAAGCGCACGCCTATCTGATTTTAAAGACAAAACAAGCTTTGTAAACCGAAATTTTAAAGACGTAAAGGATGCTCTTTTTTCGCTCGGCATAAGCGAAATAAACGGTGCTGTAATGGATTTGGGCGTTTCATCTTATCAGCTTGATAACGCAGAGCGTGGTTTTTCATATATGCACGACGCTCCCTTAGATATGAGAATGGACAGGCGAGAAGAACTATCTGCATTCGATGTTGTAAACGGCTACTCAAAAGAAAGCCTTAAAAAAATCATTTTAGATTACGGCGAAGACCGCTGGGCAGACAGAATTGCAGAATTTATCGTAAAAGAAAGAGAAATAAAACAAATAAAAACAACCTCAGAGCTTGTTGAGGTAATAAAAAAAGCAGTTCCCAAGGGTGCACGAAAAGACGGCCCCCACCCTGCCAAAAGAACCTTTCAGGCGATAAGAATTGAGGTAAACGGCGAGCTTAAAATCTTAGAGCAGGCAGTTCGTGATTTTATAGACGTTTTAGCTCCAAAGGGAAGGCTTTGCATAATAACATTCCATTCTTTAGAAGACAGAATTATAAAAAATGTTTTCGCAGAGTGTGCAATCGGCTGCACCTGTCCTAAAGAATTTCCCGTTTGCGTTTGCGGAAAAACTCCGCTGGGAAAAGTAATAACAAAAAAACCAATTCTTCCCTCAGGCGAAGAATTAAACGATAATCCAAGAGCGCGAAGCGCAAAATTAAGAGTATTTGAAAAAAAATGATGAAAGAAGGGGTATTTACATATGGCACGCAGATATGATAACTTAGCTTATGACTACCAGACAAGCGCTATACCTGCATACAAACCGTACGAAAACCCTAATATTCACATCAAAAAAGGCACTCCAAAGCCTGCGGTGAGAAAAAAACACAAAATTTCTCCTGCACTCAAAGCCGTGCTTTTATCACTCTTTGCTTTTTCTGTGCTTTGCCGTGGTGTAATCATTACCGATAAAGCAAACCAAATCAGCGAAACAAAAAAAGAGCTTGCAAAAATAGAGGCTCAAAATCAGGAAATGCAGGTAGAAATTGAAAAAGCACTCGACCTTTCGCGCATAGAACAGCTTGCATCGGATAAACTGAATATGAGAAGACCCGAAAAATATCAGATTTGCTACATTAACCTTGACAGAGTTGACTATGTTGAAAAAGCAGAAGGCACATCAAACGCTCCGATTGAGCGTGCAGCTAAGCTTTTTAATAACATAAAGTCATATTTGGATTAGCTGCAAACTATACATATTATTACGATTATGTTTTAAGAGGTAACGGCCATGAACATAAATTCACCGAAACGCAAAATGAGAATCAGGATACTTGTGTCCTTTATAACTTTTACAGCTTTACTCGCACTTTTAGGGGTAAGGCTTGTTTTTTTACAGATAGTTGACGGAGATACTTTAAGCCGTGAGGCACTCCAGCAGCAAACACGTGACAGCGAGGTTGCCTCAAACCGAGGTGTAATTTATGACCGCAACTTAAAAAAGCTTGCCCAAAGCGCTGCCGTTGAAACGGTTACTGCAAATCCAAACGAAATTCAGAAAGCAAAAAAAGATATAAACGAAATAAGTCTAAGGCTTTCAGATGTTTTAGGCGTAGAAAAGGAAACGATTTCAGAACAGCTTTCAAAAAAGGTTAACCACGTTGTTTTAAAAAGAAAGGTGGACTCTGATACCGCAGCTAAAGTAAGAGAATTAAATCTTACAGGCATCTATCTTCAGGAAGACGCAAAAAGGGTATATCCTTTCGGCAAATTTGCATCTCACGTAATCGGCTTTACAGGCTTTGATAATCAAGGTCTTGGCGGAATTGAGATGGTCTACGATAATCAGCTAAAAGGCGTTCCCGGAAGAGTTATTTCTTTAAAAAATGCGCTCGACTCTGATATGCCGTTTAAAGAAGAAAAGCACATCGACCCCGAAAACGGAACAAACGTCGTGCTTACCATAGACGAAACCATTCAGCACTTTGTTGAAAAGCACTTAGAAAATGCGTACTATAACGAAAAGGTGCAAAAAGGTGCGGCAGGCATCGTAATGGACGTTAAAACAGGCGGTATTCTTGCTATGGCAACAATGCCCGACTATGACTTAAATGCCCCGTTTGAGCTTATTGACGAAACAGAGGCAAACAGAATAAAGCAAATTGCAAATCAGGAAGAAAAAATTTCTGAACAAAACAAGGCTCTTCAAAAAATGTGGCGAAACAAAGCCGTTGTTGATACATACGAGCCGGGTTCGTGTTTTAAAATCATAACCGCTTGTATGGCATTAGAAGAAGGTCTTGTTAATATGAACACTCCCTTCTTTTGTTCGGGTGCAAAGGTTGTAGGTCCTACCAAAATTAGATGTGCAAACGTAAACGGACACGGCGCACAAACCTTTGTCGAAGCTGTAAAAAATTCGTGTAACCCCGCTTTTATCGAAATCGGTCAGAAGGTTGGGCACGATTTATTCTATAAATATTACAAAGCCTTCGGTTTTACCGAAACAACAGGCTTTGACCTTCCGGGTGAAGCAAGCGGAATTTTTCACGCAATGGAAAACTTTAACGAAGTAGAGCTTGCAACAAGTGCTTTCGGTCAGAGCTTTCAGATTACCCCACTTCAGCTGATTTCTGCAGTTTCCTCAGTTGCAAATGGCGGAAAGCTTATGAAGCCTTACTTAGTTCAGGAATTAATTGATGACGATGGAAACATTATAAAAAGCACAGAGCCGACAGTAGTTCGTCAGGTAATATCAAAACAGACCTCCGATACTATGTGCTCACTACTTGAAAACGTAGTAGCAAACGGAACGGGTCAAAATGCTTACATTAAAGGCTACCGCTTAGCAGGAAAAACAGGAACGAGTGAAAAACGTCCCAGAGGTAACGGAAAATATATCGCATCATTTATCGGCTTTGCACCTGCAAACGACCCTAAGGTGTGCTGCCTGATACTTTTAGACGAACCTTCAAACGGCGAATATTACGGCGGTAGAATTGCAGCCCCCGTAGTTGGAAAAATCATGGAAGATATCATGCGCTACTTAAACGTAGAGCAACAGTTTACCGAAGAAGAAAAAGAAAGTATGGATTCATTTGTGCCTGATGTTAAGGGCTTAAATGTACAAAATGCCGCAAAACGCTTAGCGGCAGAAAGCTTAAAATACAAGGTTATCGGCAGCGGCGATACTGTTAAAGACCAGATGCCTAAAGTCGGCGCAAACCTTACTGCAAACTCTGTTGTTATTCTTTATATGGATGACGGCGCAGCTCAGGAGGTTACAGTTCCCAATGTTTACGGAATGCCGCTTAGCGACGTACAGGCAACACTCGGCGCACACACACTTAATATGAGCATAGTTTCTGCCGGTGCTACGGGTTCAACCTCTGCACGAACCATTGCAATAGTTCAAGACCCTGCACCGGGAACAGTAGTTCCTGCCGGAACCGTTGTACGTGTTGAATTCAGATTCTTAGACGTTGACTAATTGCTAAAAAGGCGTATCGCTTTGGCTTGCGTGGTGCGCTATTTATGAAAAAGCCTGAAAGGTAATGGGTAAAATTATGAAGCTTAGCAAATTACTTACAAATATTCCTCATCCCGAAATTTCAGATATAATAGAAATTTCTTCCGTCTGCTATGACTCAAGAAAGGCACAAAAAGACAGTCTTTTCGTATGCATAAAGGGTTATGCAACAGACGGACACAAATATATAGAAAGCGCAGTTAAAAACGGCGCAGTTGCCGTAGTTGTAGAAGATGATTGCGACACCTTCGGTGCAATAAAAATTAAAGTTTCCGATTCAAGAAAGGCACTTGCTGAAATTGGCGCAAGATTTTATAATAATCCTGCCGATTCGCTTAAAATAATCGGCGTAACAGGCACAAACGGCAAAACAACAACTACAACTTTAATTAAACATCTCTTAGAATATGACGGCAAAAAAGTTGGTCTTATCGGAACAAACGGAAATATGATTGGCGACCGTTTTCTTCCTACCGAGCGCACAACGCCCGAATCATTAGAGCTTCACGAGCTTTTTGCGCAAATGGCAGACGAGGGCATAGAATACGTTGTTATGGAGGTTTCATCGCACTCACTTTATCTTAAAAGGGTGCATGGCATCACATTTGAAGCCGCTGTATTTACAAACCTCACGCAAGACCACCTTGATTTCCACGAAACAATGGAAAATTATAAAAATGCAAAAAAAATTCTCTTTAAAAACTGCAAAAACGCAGTTGTAAATGTTGACGATAGCGCTGGCGCTGAAATTGCAGAAGAAAATAAGTGTTTTACGTATTCAATCGATGCGCCGTCTGACCTTAAGGCTGAAAACATAAAAATTTCTCCTCGTGGTGTAATTTTCGATGCGAAAACGCAGAGTGATACCATCTCTGCCCGTTTTTCAACCCCCGGAAGATTTTCTGTATATAACGCACTCGCATCCCTCGGTGCGGCTCACGTTTTAGGCATATCCGCCAAAAAAGCAACCGATGCTCTTTTGCTTGCAAAGGGTGTTTCGGGAAGATGCGAAACTCTTTTTACAAACACAGATTATACCGTAATTATAGACTATGCGCACACGCCCGACGGACTTCAAAACATACTTTCTACCGCACGTGAATTTGCAAAAGCAAGAATAATTACGCTCTTTGGCTGCGGCGGTGACCGAGATAACACCAAGCGTCCCATAATGGGCGAAATTGCAGGTAAGCTTTCGGATTTCTTAATTGTTACATCGGATAATCCGAGAACAGAAAATCCGCTTGCAATAATAAAGGAAATTGAGCCGGGCGTTATAAAAAGCGGTTGCGACTATAAAATCGTTGAAAATCGCCGAGAGGCTATTTTCTACGGTCTATCAATCGCACAAAAAGACGATATTTTGATTTTGGCAGGCAAGGGTCACGAAACCTATCAGATACTTGGAACAGAAAAAATTCACTTCGACGAACGAGAAGTTATAAATGAAATTTTAAACGAAAAAGAAAACTAACGGCAAGGAGCGGTAAATTTTGAACGCAATTTTATCATCAACGGCACTCTCAGCATTAATTGCAATAATTCTTGGCCCAATTTTTATACCTATTCTTCATAAATTAAAATTCGGTCAAAGCATAAGGGATGAAGGCCCTGCGTGGCACGCTAAAAAAAGCGGAACACCCACCATGGGCGGCATAATCTTTATAATAAGCGCATGCGCTTCAACCGAGCTTATTATGCTATTTTCAGGGAAAACCGACCCCGAAATACAGATTATAGTAATTACATCGCTTTTATTTGGCGTAATCGGCTTTATAGACGACTTTATAAAGGTAGTTTTAAAGAGAAATTTAGGACTTACGTCTTCGCAGAAATTTCTTGCTCAAATTTTAGCCGCAGTTTTGGGAGTCTATGCGCTTTCACGCTTCGGCTCACTCGGAAGCCTTATCAAGCTGCCGTTTTACCCCAAGCTCGTTGACATCGGTTTGTTTGTTTTTCCGCTTGCGGTTTTGGTGCATTTATCTGTTGTAAACAGCGTAAATTTAACCGACGGTTTAGACGGCTTAGCCGCAACTGTAACCTTAATTGTGGGAATTTTCCTTACTGTATGCGCCTTTTTTATGGAAGAATACCTGATTGCAATATTTATAGGAAGCGTTTCGGGCGGTTGCCTCGGCTTTTTGGCATTTAACCGCTATCCTGCAAAAGTATTTATGGGAGATACAGGCTCGCTCTTTTTGGGCGGTGCGATAGGCGCAACCGCAATTGCGCTCGGTATGCCCGTTGTTTTAATTATTGCAGGCGGCGTATACCTTTTAGAAACTCTTTCGGTTATTCTTCAGGTAGCGTCATTTAAGCTTACAGGAAAACGTATATTTAAAATGAGCCCCATTCATCATCATTTTGAAATGTGTGGCTTTTCCGAAAAGAAAATCGTTTTCATCTTCAGCGTTGCTACGATTATTCTTTGCGCAATTTCATTTTTTAGCGTTATGAATTTCTTCTAAAATTAATTTTAAAAATATTATCAGGTGGTGAATTGTATGGCAGTAAAGAGTGTGGCAGTAAAGAGTGCGGCAAAAAGAGCAGATACTAAAAAAAGTCCTCCAAAAAAAGCCCGTCTTAAGAAAAAAACCTGCGATTTGGGTTTTTTAACAACCGTTATAATTTTACTTGTACTCGGTCTTATGATGGTTTTCAGCGCAAGCTACCCCTCTGCCTACTACACTTTCGGAAGCGGCTACTATTTCATTAAAAGACAGCTTATCTGGGCAATTTTTGGCGTCATAGCTATGGTAATTACATCAAATATAAGCTTTAGAAAATATAAACAGATTGCGCCTACTCTTTTTATAATAAGTCTTTTGCTTCTTGTGGTTGTACTTATCCCGGGAATCGGTAAAAACATAAAAGGTGCAAGGCGTTGGCTCGGTTTCGGTCCGCTTACAATTCAGCCCTCCGAAATAGCAAAAATCACTTTGATTTTGTTTTATGCCTACCTTTTGGAAAAGGACGGCGCAAATATTAAAAAATTCAAGGTTTTGGCAAAATATGCGCTTATTGCGGCAATACCTATGGGTTTTATGCTCCTTCAGCCGCATTTCAGCGTTTGTATAATCACGGCAATACCGCTTGTTATAATGCTCCTTGTTGCAGGTGCAAGAGTTCGCTATTTTGCGCTTGCTGCCGCTCCCGTTGCGGCAATCGGAACGTTTATTGCGATAGCAGAGCCATATCGTTTAGCACGTCTTACAACATTTTTAAATCCGTTTGCTGACCGTTTAGGAGCAGGCTGGCAGATAATTCAGTCACTTTATGCAATCGGTTCGGGCGGAATTTTCGGTCTTGGTTTTGGTAACTCAAGGCAAAAGTTTATGTACGTATCAGAGCCTCAAAATGACTTTATCTTCGCCATAATCTGCGAAGAGCTCGGCTTTATCGGTGCAATAGCAATCCTTGCCGTTTTCGCAGTTTTGTTCTGGCGTGGTATGAAGATTGCAGTATCCAGCCCCGATACGTTTTCATCACTTGCCGTTACGGGAATTATTTCGCTCGTTGCGTGTCAGGTGATATTAAACATCGCAGTTGTTACCTCATCTATTCCCACAACGGGTATTCCGCTTCCGTTTTTTAGCGCAGGCGGCTCGTCACTTATCTTTTTACTTGCGGCAATGGGAATAGTTTTAAACATTTCAAAATATGAAACGCAGAAAATTTGATGAAAGGAAGGCTCGCTATGAAGGTCTTAATTTCAGGCGGCGGAACGGCAGGTCATATAAATCCCGCTCTTGCCATCGCTCAAAAGCTTCAAAATGAATATAATGCAGAAATTCTGTTTATCGGCACAGAAAAAGGCTTGGAAAACGAGCTTGTTCCAAAGGCAGGCTTTAAAATAGAATATATCGAGGTTTCAGGACTTATAAGAAAGCTTACTTTAAAAAATGTTACTGTTGTAAAAAAATATCTTGCTGCAATAAGTAAGTCCAAAAAAATTATAAAGGATTTTGCGCCCGATGTTTGCATCGGTACGGGCGGATATGTGTGCGCACCTGTTATGAGTGCGGCGCATAGTCTTAAAATCCCCACCCTCATTCACGAGCAAAACGTAATCCCGGGTGTAACAGTAAAGCTTGCGGCACGCTTTTGCGATGTGCTTGCAATCAGCTTTTCAGACACCTTAAAACATATGAAGCCTGATGTGCGCAAAAAATGCGTGCTTACAGGAAATCCCATAAGGGAAAAAATGCTCTCTGTTTCAAAAGAAGATGCTCGCATTTCTCTTGGCTTAGATGAGCGTCCGCTCGTTGTAATTTTCGGTGGAAGCCTTGGTGCTGCCATTATCTCAAACACAACGGCTGAGCTTATTAATTCCTTTGATTTGTCAAAAATTCAGCTCATCTTTGGAACCGGCAAACGCTACTACGCAAGCGTGCTTGATAAAATATCGTCAAAGCCACTTGGTTACAGTATAAAGGTTGTTCCTTATATAAATAATATGGAAGAGGTTTTGCCTGCTGCCGACCTTTGTATTTCGCGCGCAGGCGCACTTACCGTTTCTGAGCTTACGGCTTTGGGTGTTCCGTCGGTTTTAATCCCGTCACCTAACGTTGCGCACAATCATCAGACTTTTAATGCACGTGCTCTTGAATCGGAGGGTGCATCTAAAATGCTCCCCGAAAGTGAGCTTACAAAAGAAACTCTTTATGAAACAATTTTTAAAATTTTAGATGATAAAAACAATTTAAGCAAAATGTCTGAAAACTCAAAAAGAATAGGTATTTCAGACGGCACACAAAAAATCTGTGAACAAATACTATCGTTAATAAAGAAATAAGCTTTGTAACAAGATTTTTTCTCCTGCATAATATGTATTGTAATTTTAAAAGCAAAAATGGCCTTTTTTGTAAGCTTTAGTGCAGGAGGTTTAGTATGAGCAGTATGATAATTTCGGGCGGCAGGCGTCTTTCGGGAAGCGTTTGTGTGCACGGCGCAAAAAACGCAGTTTTGCCGATTTTAGCCGCCACCCTGCTTACAAAAAATATAAGCGTGATAAAAAATTGCCCCAACCTTTCTGATGTAAGGCACACTATTGAAATTTTAGAATTTTTAGGTGCTAAGGTCAGCCGCAAGGGCGACACTCTTACGATAGATACCCAAAATGCCGACGGCACGCATATCCCCGATTCACTTATGCTGAAAATGCGTTCTTCCGTAATTTTTATGGGCGCAATACTTGCGCGAAACGGATGCGCAAAAATTTCAGCCCCCGGCGGATGTGAGCTTGGCCCAAGGCCTATTGATTTACATATTAAAGCTTTAAAAGAGCTTGGCGCAAGCATAAAGGAAAAACACGGATATATTATGTGCAGCGCAAAAAAGCTTACGGGAAATACAATTTACTTAAAATTTCCAAGCGTTGGTGCTACTGAAAATGTAATGCTTGCTGCAAGTTTAGCAAGTGGCGAAACCATAATTTCAAATGCCGCAAAAGAGCCTGAAATATGCGATTTAGCTGAGTTTTTAAATGCTATGGGAGCGAATGTTTCAGGTGCAGGGTCATCTGAAATACGCATCATCGGAAAAAATGAGCTTTCGGGCAGCACGCACAGCGTTCTCCCCGACAGAATAGTTGCCGCAACCTATCTTTGCTGCGCTGCAAGCACGGGAAGCGAAATTTTAGTAAACGGCATTATCCCCGAACAGATTTCTTCAGCGGTTTCTATCTTGCGTGATATGGGATGCGATATAAAAGCCGAAAAAAACTCTGTCTATATCAGTGCGCCAAAGGTACTTATTGCGCCTGAAGAAATTAAAACTATGCCCTACCCCGGCTTTCCTACCGATGTTCAATCACAGTTTTTATCGGTTCTTGCCAAAGCCAAAGGCACATCAATTATAACTGAAAATATCTTTGAAAGCCGTTTCCGTCACACCGAAGAACTCAACAAAATGGGCGCAAACATTACACTGGCAGGCAGAAGTGCCATAGTTAAAGGTGTTCCTGCGCTTTGGGGCGCAAAAGTTTCAGCACACGACCTAAGAGGTGCTGCGTCCCTCATTATAGCAGCACTGTCGGCAGAGGGCGAAACCGAAATTAAAAATATCGACTACTTAGACCGTGGCTACGAGGATTTTATGGAAAATCTAAATAACCTAGGGGCTTGCATAAAAAGAATTTACTGATTAACCGAAAGGCAGAATACCAATGAAGAAAAACAAACGCAGAAAGAAAAGGTCAAAAAAACTCGTAAAATTTTTTGTGATTTTAATATTGCTTTTTTCAGGCATTATATCTTTCTGCCTTTTTACGCCCTTTTTTAATCTCACAGAGGTTATAGTAACAGGTGCAGAGCAGATAAGCGAGGAACAAATCATCGCCACATCAAACCTTATTTACGGCGAAAACATCTTTAAAATTAATAAAACCGAGATTGCAAAATCAATAAAAGGCTTTCCCGAGATAGAAAGCGTAAAAATCTCACGCAAGCCTTTTTCAAAAATTCAAATTTCTGTAACCGAAACATATCCGCATTACATATTTAAAAGCACAGACGGTTACGTGGTTACAAACGAAAATGCAAAGGTTATGCGCATTTTAGAAAGTACCGAAGGTGTAGAACTTCCGCTTATTTTAGGAATTGAAGCAGAAAATGCAAAAATTTCTGAAAAAATGTCTGTACAAGACACCATAAAGTTTGATATAATAGTAGAAAACCTTAATTTACTTATGGAAAAGGGTATAATAAATGAGCTTTCTGCAATCGACTTTACCGACCTTTCAAGCACGGAGGGGTATTTAAAAGGCGGCGCAAAGGTAATTTTCGGAAAGCTTACAGATTTAGACTACAAGCTTTCGGTGCTTCTTGCGGTTCTGCCGCAGATTGATGCTTCCCCCGGGGCATATATTGACCTTACAACACCGTCAAATGCCTTTTACGGCAGAGAAGAGGAAACTGCGCAGGCTGAATCTACCGAAACAGAAGATTCTCAGGGCGAAACGTCTGAAGAAACGCAAAATAGCGACGCATAAATAGCGCTACTAAAGTAACTTTTCCTTTTTAGGAGGATTGATTTTAAACCAATGAAAAAACTTCGAGCACAGCTTGCACTTGGGTTTGTGTTTTTGCTCCTTGCTTTTTTAATTACAATACAGTTTCGCACTGTAACGCAAAACAGTAAAACACAGCAGCAAACAAACCTTCGTGTTGATGAGCTTATGACTGACCTTAAAAAAGAACGAGAAAAAAACGAGGTGCTTCAAAAGCAGCTTTCAGCATATGAAAACGATATTGCGCAGTATCGTGAGGATATGGAGCAATCAAGCGGATATTCAAAATTTTTATCCGAGCAGTTAAAGCGTGCAGAAATTTCTGCCGGAATGTCTGAGCTTGTTGGTCCCGGCGTTATCGTTTCACTTTCTGATGTAAACAAAAGGAAGGCGGCTGAATTTCAAAACTCAGCCTCAACGCTTATACACGACGAGGACATCCGCAGAATTGTAAACGAACTTTGGTCTGCAGGGGCAGAAGCCATTTCAATTAACGGAAGCCGAATAATTACGACAACTTCTATTCGCTGCGTTGGCCCGACTGTGCTTATAAACGATAAAAAAATGGCACCGCCATACGTAATTTCTGCAATAGGAAATGCCGAGCAGTTAGAAGCAGCACTCAATTTAAACGGCGGTGTAATTGACACTTTAAGAGTGTGGGAATTTGAAATTTCAATCAGCAAGTCTGAAAAAATTACACTTCCCAAATATGACGGGGTTATCAGTCACAAATATGCACAGCCCGTGACAATCACCGATGAAAAAGGAGGTAACAAACAATGATACTTGCTTTTTCAATCCTTTTCGGTATAGTTTTGGGTCTTGTTTTGCCCGTAAGCGTGCCAAGCGGATATTCACAATACGTCGCTATTATAATACTTGCATCCCTTGACTCGGTATTCGGTGCAATGTCTGCGTGGTTTAACAAAAATTTTGACATAAAAATCTTCTTTTCGGGATTTTTTGGTAACACAATAATTGCAGTTATCCTTACTTTTATCGGAAAAAAACTTGATGTTGACCTTTATTTGGTCGCTCTCATAGTATTCGGTACGAGATTATTCACAAATTTTTCATCAATTAGACGTCTTCTTTTGTTGAAATTGCAAGAAAAGACAAAAAAACTTAAAAAAAATCCTTGTAATTGAAAATTTACACTTGTGTAATCACTTTGTAATATGTTATAATGTATTATGAAGGTGCGTTAGTACCGAATAGTACATTTCAATGTTCTCCAAAGTATAGAAATCTATGATTTCGTTATACTTTGTGAGGTTATTATAATATATTATAATAACATATACTTAGTAAAATAATATACCTTAAAAAAATAAAATCATTTCAGATAAACCAAAGAGGAGGAAAAATAAGTGTTTGAATTAAATCAGGACGGCTCAAAGCTCGCCAAAATTAAAGTTGTGGGTGTAGGCGGCGGCGGAAATAATGCCGTTAACAGAATGATTGACTATGGACTTCGCGGTGTTGATTTTATCTCTATAAATACAGACAGTCAGGCTTTAATATCATCAAATGCCGCACAGAAAATTCAGATTGGTGAAAAGCTCACCAAAGGTCTTGGTGCAGGTGCAAATCCTGAAATCGGTCAGAAAGCGGCTGAAGAAAGCCGTGACGAAATCGCGCAAGCTCTCGCTGGTTGCGACATGGTATTCGTAACAGGCGGTATGGGCGGCGGAACAGGTACAGGTGCTGCTCCCGTTGTTGCATCAATTGCAAAGGAAATGGGTATCTTAACTGTTGGTATCGTAACAAAGCCTTTTGCTTTTGAAGGCAGACAAAGAATGATAAGAGCTGAAGAAGGTATCGCACGTTTAAAAGACGCAGTTGATTCTTTAGTTACAATTCCAAATGATAGACTACTTCAGGTTTCAAACCAGCACACAACATTTTTAGATGCTTTTAAAATGGCTGATGACGTTTTAAGACAGGGTGTACAGGGTATCTCTGACTTAGTATCAGGCGAAGGCTACATAAACCTTGACTTTGCTGACGTTGTTGCTGTTATGAAAAATACAGGTATCGCTCACATGGGCGTTGGTCGTGCAACAGGCGAAAAACGTGCAGAAGATGCAGTTCGTATGGCTATCCAGAGTCCGCTTTTGGAAACTTCTATCGACGGCGCAAGAGGTGTTTTAATTAACATCACAGGCGGCATGGATTTAGGACTCTTTGAAATTAATAACGCATCTCAGCTCGTTATGGAGGCTGCTGACCCGAATGCAAACATCATCTTCGGTGCAGCTCTTAACCCCGACTTAAACGACGAAATCGTTATAACTGTTATTGCAACAGGTTTTGAAGGCGGCGCACCTAAAGGCGCAGGTATTTTCTCATCTCCCGCTTTTAAATCAGAGCCTGCTACATCTTCATGGAGCTCAAATAACTCATCAAACAACGATAAAGAAATCGATATCCCTCTCTTTATCAAAAAAATGACTTACGATAAGTAATTACTTAAATATGCATAAAAAAGAGTGCGTTTAAAAAGTTCAGTTCGACTTTTTAAACGCACTCCTTTCTTAGGGGATAGTAAAAAAGCTTTGGAATTGACAAACTGAGCCAAAGCTTCAGCTTTGGGGTACCCGAAGTCGTACGATGGTACGACGAGAGGCGAAGTTTGTTAATAGCAAGAAAAGATTTATTTTTAAGAAAAATCGAAAATATTCGATTTTTCTTCATTGTTTTTTTATGCTTTATAACAACCAATATTATTATTTCTCCATGGATTGTTTTCTTTTCTTGCGTTCCAGAGTTTTTTAGCATCCCCTTTTTATTTATTTGATTTTCTTCTATTATGCTCTTTGCAAAGCATCTGCCCGTTTTCAATAACAGTTTTACCGCCCTCACACCATGGTGTTATGTGGTCTGCTTCCATTTCACTAAGTTCCCATTTTATTTTTTCACGTTTTTCACGTTTGCAGTGCGGACAAATACCTTGTTGTTTTTTATACATTCTTCGCTTTTCGTTGTCTGTAAAGCTGCGCAGATTCAAATATTTTTCATTGCGTGTTAAAATATACTCATAAATGCCTTTATGATTTTGCACCTCATCGTCTTGCAAAAGCAGGACAATTTCCTCCTCCACTCTTTTTGGGTCAAGTGGGATTTCGCTGTATTTATTATAAAGCAATCCCCATTCTACGCCCGACATTTCCTTGCGGTACTTTGTAAATATGGTTTTGACCCATGCAATAACTGCCTGAAAGTAAAGCCACAAAGGAGATGCGTTTGTATCTTTTTGGCGAATAGCCATATATTCCTCAATAGAAATGTCAATAATAGAAGAATGCCATCTGATAACTGTTTCTAAATAATCCTGACGAATAGGCGAGCCTTTCATATATTTACTTGCCAAGCTATAAGCAGGACAATTACTTTTACTGAAATATCTTTTTGCATCTGTAAGCCACGGACCTGTATATACAGCATTTCTCAGTTCTTGCTCTGTAAGTCTTTCACCGCCGATATTTATAATTTTAAACCAATCAAGCTTTTCAAGGTCATTACCCTTGCATACATACACCATAAGCTCGTAGTTTAGGATTTGCTCTTTTTCTGTTTCGGTCAAATTATGAAAAAATCTGTTATTTACAGAAAAATCTCCGTTTACATACTGACAAATGCTCATCGTTCTTTGTTGTCCATCTAAAAGTTCCAAATCTCCGTAGTCTGTTGTCGCCCAGTACATAGTATTTAGCGGAAAATTCTTTAAAATTGATTTGATTACTGCCTCTCGTTGCTTTCCTGTATATACAAATTCACGCTGAAACGCAGGGCGGATATTGAGCATACCGCCGTAACCAATAACGCCGTTTTCCTCGTTATCCTTATAATCTTTAACCAAGTCTTGCACCTGAATTTTTACAAGATTTATTTCCATTTTCTTACCTCTTCTTTATAAGTATTCTAAAATATGGACATTTTCCGTTAATTGATAAGTCTTTTCTCCCACCACTCACATTCTTTCGCATACATAAAATTTGTAATCTAAATACAGTTTAACATAACGGTAAAGTAAATGCAATATTTAGGGTACAAAAAAATTAAAAATAGCGGTAAAATAATTACAGAAGGGAGGTAGAGATATGGATGTTCATACAAAATTAAAGCTGTTACTTAAAGAACGCGGTTGGTCACGTTATAGACTATCAAAAGAATGTGGCTTATCAGAAGAAACTTTGACAAATATTTTTAAAAGAGGTACTTCTCCTTCACTTCCTACATTACAGGCTATTTGTGACGGCTTTAAAATAACGTTATCACAATTTTTTGCAGAAAATGAAATGATTGAAATAAGCGAAGATTTTAAAGAATTTTTTGACGAATGGAAATATCTCACACCCGAACAGAAAGATGTTGTTTTACAAGTAATGAAGGTTATGAAACAATAACAAGTGGGGATATCTCAACAAGACAAATTCCATGAATAATTATCAATTTGTAGGGGTCGTACGTGTTTGACCCCTACATTTTTGGATAACTCCGACTAAAGTAAACGTGATTTAAAAATATATGATTTTGGTATTACTTTAAAGGAAAAACGTAAAAATAAGAAATTAACACAAACCACTTAAATTATATTATTTCGTATCTTTATTTACATTCAGATAGCTGAAGAGCCTGACGAAATCGTCAGGCTCTTCATATTTAATTATTATAAAGAGGACAATTAGAAATTATCCGTATAACCCTTAATATTTGAAGCATTAACGTATTTATTTACGGTTCCGTTCTTTACAACAACGAGTGTCGGTGCAGAATTTACGTTATACTTCTGTGCAAGAGTTGCATTTTCTTCTGCATCAACAGTTTCAAAGCCGATGCCTGCATCATCTAAGAATACCTTAGCCATTTTGCAGTTAGGGCAGGTTTTAGTTGTAAAGAGGATTGTTTTTGATTCCTCACTCGGTACAAATGTACCGGGTTTTTCTGCTTTTTTCAGCACACCATCATGAGTGAGCTTTGAATTTTTGATGTCATAAACCTTACGCTCTTTAAATTCCTGAGTTTTACCATCATTCCAGTTCTGAACAGGACGATAATAACCCGTAATTCTCGAATATACCTCTGTTGTAGCACCGCATTTGGGGCATTTATAAACTTCGCCTGTGATATATCCGTGTTCCTTACAGATTGAATACGTAGGTGAAAGCGTGTAGTAAGGAAGCGTATAATTTTCAGCAATCTTTCTGACTAATTCTGCCGCAGATTTCCAATCAGGCATTTTTTCACCTAAGAATGCGTGGAATACTGTACCTGATGTGTAAAGTGTCTGAAGTCCGTCTTGGATATCAAGTGCTGAGAAGATATCTTCTGTGTAGCTAACAGGCAGATGTGAGCTGTTTGTATAGTAAGGTGTTCCGCCCGGCTCTGCTGCGGTAATAATATCAGGATAACGCTTGATGTCGTGTTTTGCAAAACGATATGTTGTAGATTCTGCAGGTGTAGCCTCTAAGTTATAAAGGTCACCATACATTTCCTGATAATCAGAAAGTCTTTCTCTCATATGGTTAAGCACATTCTTAGAAAATTCCTGAGTTTCTTCGTGAGTCATATCCTTTCTGAGCCACTTAGCATTAAGACCAACCTCGTTCATACCGATAAGACCGATTGTAGAAAAATGGTTGTTAAATGTGCCAAGGTAGCGTCTCGTGTAAGGATAAAGTCCCTCATCCATAAGCTTTGAAATTACTGTACGCTTAGTTTTAAGTGAGCGTGCAGAAATATCCATCATTCTGTCAAGTCTTTTATAGAATTCTTCTTCTGTATTTGAAAGATAAGCAATTCTCGGCATATTAATTGTTACAACGCCGACAGAACCTGTTGATTCACCGCTTCCGAAGAATCCGCCTGATTTCTTTCTGAGTTCACGAAGGTCAAGGCGCAAGCGACAGCACATACTACGAACGTCGCTCGGTTCCATTTCGCTATTGATATAGTTTGAAAAATATGGTGTACCATATTTTGCGGTCATTTCAAACAAGAGCTTGTTATTTTCGGTTTCCGACCAGTCAAAATCTCTTGTAATTGAATATGTCGGGATAGGATACTGGAATCCTCTGCCGTTAGCGTCACCCTCAATCATAATTTCGATGAACGCCTTATTTACCATATCCATTTCCTTCTGGCAGTCTTTATACTTAAAGTCCATCTCTTTTCCGCCTACAATAGCAGGAAGCTCTGCCATGTCGTTCGGAACAACCCAGTCAAGAGTAATATTTGAAAATGGAGCCTGTGTACCCCAACGTGAAGGTGTATTTACGCCGTAAATAAACGATTCGATGCACTTTTTAACCTCACGGTAAGAGAGGTTGTCCACCTTAACAAAAGGAGCTAAATATGTGTCAAACGATGAAAATGCCTGAGCACCTGCCCACTCGTTCTGCATAATTCCCAAGAAGTTTACCATCTGATTGCAAAGTGTTGCTAAGTGGCTTGCAGGAGATGATGTAATTTTTCCGGGGATTCCGCCCAAGCCTTCCTGAATTAACTGTTTTAAGGACCAACCTGCACAATATCCTGTAAGCATCGAAAGGTCGTGAATGTGGATATCTGCATTTCTGTGAGCATCTGCGATTTCATCATCATAGATTTCAGATAACCAGTAGTTTGCAGTAATTGCGCCCGAGTTTGAAAGAATAAGACCGCCAACCGAATATGTAACGGTCGAATTTTCTTTTACACGCCAGTCCGTAACTTTAACGTAGCTGTCAACAAGCTCCTTATAGTCTAAAATTGTGGATTTCATGTTACGGATTTTTTCACGCTGTTTTCTATATAAAATATAAGCCTTGGCAACATCTGAATAGCCCGCCTGAACCAACACATCTTCTACGCTGTCCTGAATGTGCTCAACCTGAATAAATCCGTCTTTAATTTTCGACTCAAAATCGGCAGTAACCTTAAGCGCAAGCATATCAATTATGCTTGGGTGATACTGTTTTTCCTGTGCCTCAAAGGCTTTTGTGATAGCTTCTGAAATTTTCGAAATATTGAATTCTGCTTTTTTACCATCTCTTTTAATTACCTGATACACAATTATCCCTCCTGTATTATGCTAAAATTTTACGAATTTACCACCTTTAGCGGTGATGCTTCTCTATTATAGCATACGATATATTGTATGTCAAGCAAAAAACACAAGATATTGTATTTTTTTTAAAAATATTTTTTTCACAAATACAATATCTTGTTGTATATTTTTATTCAATTCCTCTTAAAATTACCTTGCAAACGGCGCTCTCAAGCCTTTTTTTGAACATTTTAAGCTCATTTTCGTCAAAAGGCGACAGGTTATCACTACACAATATATCGTCTGACTCACGGTAATTTTGTATATAGTATTGTTTAGCACCCGATATCCACTTCGCAATTTTTTCAAAATCCTCTTCCGTGTGTATGCCTTTTACTGCCGTTGTGCGAAATTCGTAGGGCACTTTATCTGAAAGCAAAAGCTCTACGCTTCTTTCTACATTTTGTGTGTTGTAGTTTTCTATGCCCACTGCTTTTTGATATCCCTCTTTTGAGCTTTTTATGTCCATCGCAACATAATCTATTAGTCCCTCATTTATTAATGAAGAAAGTCTATCGGGAAAGCTTCCGTTTGTATCGAGCTTTACCTTGTATCCAAGCGTCTTTATTTCCTTTATAAACTCGGCAATATCCGCATTTAAAAGCGGTTCACCGCCTGTTATACATACGCCGTCTAAAATTCCTGCCCTTTTTTTAAGGAAAGAAAAAATCTCACCGCTATCAAGTGGCTCAACACGATTAAAAACAAGCGAGCTGTTGTGGCAAAACGGGCATCTGAAATTGCAACCCGATGTAAAGAGCGTGCACGCCGTCTTTCCGGGATAGTCAAGCAGGGTAAGCTTTTGAAGTCCGTAAATTTCCATAACTAAATTTCCTTTTCTATTTATTAAGCTTTAAGGTAAGCGCCGCCCAATCGCCCCTTGTGCGAATTGTAACGGGATTAAAACCGCTTTCCTTTAAAGAATCGGTTACTTCGTCTAAACGCTCACAGATGATGCCCGAAACAATGAAAAGACCGTCGGGCTTTAAAAAGCGAGGTGCAATTTTGCCAAGTGGCATAATAACATCTGCCACGATATTTGCAAAAACTGCATCATATTGCCTTTCGGCAAGAGTTTCTATTAAGCTGTCATCTAAAAGAACATTTCCCGATGTAACGTGATAATTTTCTTTTCCGATGCCGTTCATTTTCGCATTGTCATAGGCAATATCCACGCAATTCGGGTCAATATCTACGGCATATGCCTTTTTAGCGCCCAACAGGCGAGCAATAATAGAGAGTATTCCGCTACCGCAACCAAGGTCTAAAATAGTTTCTCCGCCCTTGATATATTTTTCAATTTCTTCTATACAAAGCTGAGTCGAAAAATGTGTTCCCGTACCAAAGCTCATACCGGGGTTTACTTTAAAAACGGTTCTTCCCTCTATATTTTCAGCAGTTTCCCACTCTGGACAAATGAGCATTTTTTCACCTACGCAAATCGGCTTAAAATACTTCTTCCAGTTGTTTGCCCAGTCTTCTTCCGAGATGTTTTCATAAGCAAATTCAAGTCTGCCGAAATTCTTTTCGGTGTCAAACTCCTTTAAAGCCTCAATTTCTGCGTGCGCCAAATCTAAAAGTTCTTTTCCCGCTTCGTTATCGCTTACATAAAACTTTACTCTTGTTTCTGCCTTTTTCGCCTCTAAAAGCTCTTCGTCAACATAATCCCAAAACTGCTTATTCTCCTCTAAAAACGTAAGAAAATCCTCATTGTCTTCTATTTCAAATCCGTTAATCCCTGCGTTCATTAAACAACCGCAAACAGAATCTATACCCTCTGCCGTTGTAAAAACGCTTACCGTAATCCATTCCATTATATTTCCTCCTTAAAAAATCTTTATACTGTTTTATTAAATCTTCTTGCAACTAAAATGCGCAAAAATTACTCTTTCAAAGTTTTTTAGTGATTGTAGCAAAAAACACAAGAAAACTACCATCAAACAGATTATAGGTTATAGCAAGTTATAACCTCCGTCAAAGCTTTAGCCATAGAAGCAAAACCAAAATCTGTCGGATGGCAATTGTCTACCGTTCCCGAATCCTTGCAAAGCTCTGTCAGTGCCTCACCATCAATGAAATATACATTTTTATCGCCCGATAAAATCGCATTGCGATACGTTGTTTCAATTATACTTCTCCTTGTTTTTTCCTCCTCGGTTAAAAAATGTTTAGGACGGGACATCATTATCACAGGCAAAAGAGGATGCTTCTGCCTTATTGCCTTAAACATTTTTTCGTGTGTTTTTTCAAGATGCTCAACCGTAGGAGCATTGTGGTCGTAATCATAAACAAAAATTGACATATCTAAATTTTTTATATAATCAATCATCTCATCTTCTGCCTTTGCATTACCCGAAAAGCCAAGATTTATGTAATCGTAATTAAAAGCCCTCGAAACAATTGCCTGATAACTCATTCCGGGTCTTGACGCGCACCCTCCCTGCGTTATTGATGAGCCGTAATACACAATCGGTTTAGCGTTTTTGTATGGTTCGGCTTCTGATACACTTGCACTATCCTGCAAACCAATATATAACTTGCAAACATTGGAATACAGGGGAAAATTAATTGTTATTTCCCGACATTCTTTTTTCCCAATGTCAATTATGCTTTCATATCCGTCTTCAACCTCAAACGGAGGAACAAACGTTTTTGCATAATAATTATCAACATACAAATCAAATCCCGCAGAACCTGTTAGTGCAAAATGAGGCATTTTTCCTAAACCATCCATTTTAGCATGAATTGCGATATATGGACTGTCTGTAACAAACTTTACTCTGCCTCCTGCAGTATTTGAATGAAGAACATATACCCCTTCGCTTACACTTTTGGCAATATCTTCAGGCATTCGCCTATATTTGCCGTTCTCTTTAAAAACTCCATAAACCTTAAATGGAGCCTCATCAATTTTATAAAACTTAATATCTTTTTTATCTATTTTTGTTTCAATTGTAAAATTTCCATCTACCTTTGAAATGTCAAGCATGTTAATTCCCCTCTTTTCCAACTGTTTAACATAATTATTGCGATACATAAGATTTAGATGCACGAATATAAAGCATTCTTTATCTCTGTTTGAATTTTAATATCCCAATTATGAATATGCTGAAAATATGTAAGTGAAATTTTATTTTTAATATCAACCAGTGAAAATGCACCGGCAGCTCCATCCCATCCAAATTCTCCGATTGGGCTAAGGGAACCGCTTATTGTTTTATCTATATGTGTACGAACTCCTAATCCATAACCATATCCCGGCCTTAACTGATAAAAATCTTTACATTGTTTTCCTTTAAGATGGTTTGTTCCCATAAGTTCAACTGTTTTTGAAGATAAAATTCTTTTGCCATTCTTGCCTACTCCACCGCAAGAAAGTGCATCAAGAAATACTGCATAATCCTCTGTGCAAGATGTAAGACCCGCACCGCCGCTTTCATACTGTTCCGAAAGATTATATACACACTCCAAGGGCAGTCTTTTAGGCTTTCTTTTTTCGTCAAAAGTATATCTTGTAGCCATTTTAGAAAGCTTAGCTTCATCCTTTGTAACTCCAAAAAATGTATTCTTCATATTAAGTGGATCAAAAATGTTTTTCTTCATATATTCCCCAAGTTTTTCACCTGACCACACTTCTATTAGGGCACCCAAAACATCATGGCAAAGGCTATATCTGAATCTTGTCCCAGGCTCAAAACCCAAACTTTTTTCGGACATTGCACTCACAAGCTCCCTCGTGCTTGTTTTTCCTTCGTTAAGTGCATTAGTTATAGCATCATCATTTAGTGCATAGTCAAGACCTGCACCCATTGTAAATAAATCTTTAATTGTAATTTGGTTTTTTGCATATCTTTGTTGGTTAGTTTTAACACTTTCGCCCAAACTACCGCCAGTTGTAATTTTTGCAGATTCTTCAGCATTAAGTTCACCGGCTGAAATCTTCATTTTCTCAAATTCAGGCAAATATTTTGATAAAGGATCGCTCATTAAATACTTTCCCTGCTCAAAAAGCTGCAATGCCGCAGTGCATGTAAGCATCTTTGTCATCGAAAATATAAGGTAAAGCTCATTACCTTCCATCTTTTTATTGTTCTCAATATCACTCATACCCGTAAAGTATCTGAAAACTATCTCATGGTCTTTATAAACCAGACAATCTACTCCGGGCGTATTATGCTTTTGTACAATTTCGTCCATACAGTTTTTAAGTTTTGTAAAATCCATTATATCACCTTTGGTTTTTATATTTTATAATTGCTCGTCTAAAACAGGATAAAAAACTTTATCTTCCCGAAGATTTCCTCTTGAGTAACCGATAATTTAATCAGCGTTGGTTCAAAACGGCGACTCTTTTATTCCTTACATCTCAAGCTTTACTTGCAATTTATAATTTAGAAAAAACCCGCTATAAGCGAGTTTTTCCATAATATTTCTAATTTCACTTTTTAACGCACAATTTAAGCAATTTTTACCATTCTTTTTAGCCGAGGTTTAACATATGGCTGACTACATCATACATTTCGTCTTTTTCGCAGGTGGTATTAAATATAACCGGCTTAGTTTTAAGTCCTGCAAGACCTGCAGGAATATTCATACCTGTTTTTTCAGAGAGCAATTCTAAAAGTTCAAACTCATTCTTTCCCTCTAAAATAGCATCACCGTAAATTGCAGAAAGCACGCTGTCATTAAACTTAAACGGACTTGCAGTAGACACGATAACCGTTTTTGTTTTGTCGCCCGTTTTTAAAACGTACTTATCATAAACTCTCTTAGCAACGGCGGTATGAGTATCCATAACATAGCCGTAGCCGTCTGATGCATCCTTTATTGCAAGAGCGGTATCAACATCATCACAGCAATCGCCATAGAAAATTTCGCCGATTTTTGCCCTTACATCTTCGCCGACATCATATTTTCCTGTTTCCTTTAAGGATGCCATCCACTCATTTACCTTAGCTTCATTTTCGCCTGTAATGTGGAATAAAAATCTTTCAAGGTTACTTGAAATAAGTATATCCATAGAGGGCGATGTAGTTGTTTTAAATTCACGGTTTTTATCGTAAACACCCGTGTTTATAAAATCAGTAAGTACATTGTTTTCATTAGATGCACAAATAAGCTTCTTAATAGGAAGACCCATTTCACGTGCATAAAAGCCTGCTAAGATATTACCGAAATTACCCGTAGGAACTACAACGTTGATTTCTTCGCCCGGTGCAATCTCTTCATTTTTAAGCATTGTAGCATAAGCTGAAAAATAGTAGATAATCTGCGGAACTAATCTTCCCCAGTTAATTGAGTTTGCACTCGAAAGTATAAAGTTGTTACGAGCAAGAATTTCAGCATACTCTGTGTCTGTAAAAATCTTCTTAACGCCGTTTTGAGCATCGTCAAAGTTACCCACTACCGCAGCAATATCAACATTATTTCCTTCCTGGGTTATCATCTGACGCTTTTGAATGTCAGATACACCGCTTTCGGGATAGAAAACAATAATTCTTGTTCCGTCAACATCACGAAAGCCCTCAAGTGCGGCTTTACCTGTATCACCCGATGTTGCAACCAAGATTACAACCTCTCTCTTTTCGCCCGTTTTCTTAATCGCCTTTGTTAAAAGGTGGGGAAGAATCTGAAGCGCCATATCTTTAAATGCACAGGTCGGGCCGTGCCATAATTCCAAAAAGTATGCACTGTTGTTTAATTTATAAAGAGGCGCAATCTCAACTGTTTCAAATTTTTCCTTGTTATATGCACGATTTACGCAGTCTGCAATTTCCTCACTCGTATAGTCGGTAAGAAAATAGCTCAGGATTTTATTCGCACGCTCATTGTAGCTCATAGTTGTCATAGAAGAAATGTCTTCTGCGCTGAGCTTTGGTATCTGACAGGGAACAAAAAGTCCACCCTCATTTGAAAGGCCTTTTTTTATAGCCTCGGCAGACGATACACAAACTGCCTTATTTCTTGTACTCTGATATTTCATTTATCTTTACCTCACTTTTTAAGACGCATCATTAGCTCGTTCTTTTCATTTTCATATCCGGGCTTGCCGAGAAGCGCAAACATATTCTTTTTATAAGCCTCAACACCCGGTTGATTAAAGGGATTTACCCCTAAAATGTAACCTGAAATTCCGCATGCTTTTTCAAACATATAGAAAAGATATCCAAAATAATATTCATTCATCTCGGGAACGTTTATAACGAGGTTCGGAACACCGCCGTCATTGTGCGCAAGTATCGTTCCCAAAAATGCCTGATGATTTACATAGTCCATAGTCTTGCCTGCTAAAAAGTTAAGACCGTCGATATTTTCCTTGTCTTCGGAAATGGTAACATCCGCTTTCGGCTTTTCAATATTAATTACAGTTTCAAAAAGGTTTCTTATGCCGTCCTGAATGTACTGACCCATTGAGTGAAGGTCGGTAGAAAAGTCAACTGCTGCCGGGAAAATACCCTTGCCGTCTTTACCTTCGCTTTCGCCGTAAAGCTGCTTCCACCATTCGCTGAAATAGTGAAGTCTTGGCTCGTAATTTACCATAATTTCGGTAGTTTTGCCTTTTCTGTACAACGCATTTCTTACTGCGGCGTACTGGTAGCAAATATTTTCAGATAATTTTTCGTTTAAAAATTCAGTATGTGCTGTCTTAGCACCCGTCATCAGCGCATCGATATCTGCACCGCAAACTGCAATCGGAAGAAGACCGACAGCAGAAAGCACAGAATATCTTCCGCCTACATCATCTTCTATCACAAAGGTTTCGTAGCCTTATTTGTCAGCTAAGCCTTTAAGTGCACCACGAGCCTTATCGGTTGTTGCAAAAATTCTTTCTTTTGCGCCGTCTTTTCCGTATTTTTTCTCCAATAACTCTTTAAAAATCCTGAAAGCTATCGCAGGCTCGGTGGTTGTACCGCTTTTAGATATTACATTTACCGAGATTTCCTTATCTTTAACCATTTCATAAAGCTCATAAAGATAGCTTGAGCTTATCGAGTTTCCTGCAAAGAAAATCTGCGGACCGCCACGCTTTTCGCTCGGGAGCGAGTTATAAAAGCTGTTTGTAAAAACATCAATTGCAGCTTTTGCTCCAAGATAAGAGCCGCCGATACCTATAACGATTAAAACCTCAGAATTTTTGCGGATTTTATCTGCCGCCTTTTTTATTCTTTCAAACTCTTCCTTATCATAATTAAGGGGAAGGTCTACCCAACCTAAAAAGTCGCTTCCTGCGCCGCTTTTATTATGAATTTTATCGTGCGCATCCTTTACCTGACCTTCTAAATTAACAATCTCCTCTTCGGATAAAAAACCGAGTGCTTTTGTGTAATCAAGTGTTACTTTGTTCATAAAATTGACCTCTTTCCGAAATTAGCTTTACCAAGCAATATTATAACTGAACGGTATTAACGATAGAATTTACGTCTTCTATATTATACTTATCCATATACGCCAAAATTCCTTTTTTAACATCGGGGCAAGCATAAGGATTCATAAAGTTTGCAGTACCAACCATAACGGCAGATGCGCCTGCTATCATAAATTCAACCGCATCATCGCCTGTTGTAATTCCGCCCATGCCTATTATCGGCACTTTTACCTTATTTTTCGCTTCATAAACCATTCTTACCGCAACAGGCTTTACTGCAGGGCCTGAAAAACCGCCCTTTACATTTGCAAGAATAGGTTTTCTTGAATTTATATCAATTGCCATACCAAGCAAAGTATTTATCAGTGAAATAGCATCTGCTCCGCCCTGCTCTGCCGCAACCGCCATTTCGCCAATGTCGGTAACGTTAGGCGAAAGCTTGATGATTACAGGTTTTTTGGCGTACTTTTTAATTCCCTTTGTAATTTCATAAATCGTTGATGCATTTGTGCCGAATGCAACGCCGCCCGAGCGCACGTTAGGACACGAAATGTTAACCTCAAGCATGTCAACGTCAGAATCAGAGAGTATTTCTGCCATTTCATAATAATCTTCAAAAGTTGAGCCTGCCATATTTGCAATAACCTTGCAGGAATGTTTTTTAAGCTCGGGAAGCTCATATGTGATAAACGCTTTAACACCAGGATTTTGAAGACCAACGCTGTTTAAAATTCCGCCGTAGGTTTCTGCAATTCTCGGTGGAGGATTTCCCTCTCTCGGATTTAGCGTAAGACCTTTAACGCTTATTGCACCAAGCTCATCTAAATTATAAAACTCACCATATTCTCTTCCAAAACCAAAAGTACCTGATGCTGCAATTACGGGATTATTAAGCTCAACACCTGCTATATTTACCTTTAAATTTTTCATTGATTACAACACCACCTCGTCAGACCAGAAAACAGGTCCGTTTTTGCAAACTCTTTTATATTTCCATGTTCCTTCTGTTTTTGTTTCGCACGAGCAGGTAAGACATGCGCCGATTCCGCAGCCCATACGCTCTTCTAAGGATACCTGACATTTTACGTTATATTTTTCTGCCATATCTTTTACTGCTTTAAGCATCGGCTTTGGGCCGCAGCAATAGATGATATCTGCTTCCCCTGCCTTTAAAGTTTCCTCTAAAAGCTCAATTGAAAAGCCGTGGTAGCCATAGCTTCCGTCATCAGTTGCAATTTTTACTTCTTTTGCGCACATATTAAAATCTGTTTCTAAGGTTACAAGCTCTTTTGTTCTGAAGCCCATAAAAACTTTAGCGTTTTTAAGCTTCTGCGTAAGGTACAAAAGAGGATATGCGCCAATTCCACCGCCAATTACGGCAGGTTTTTTATAGGTTTCATTATCAATTACAAATCCATGACCGAGAGGCCCTAATATATCAAGCGAATCATTTTCTTTTGTTAAGCCTTCCGTTCCCTTTCCCTTTACCTGATAGATAAAGCGCACGCATCCGCTGCCTGCAGAACATATACTTATCGGACGGCGAAGAGGCATTGCAATTTCGTCACCGCATTTAACGTGAAGAAATTGACCGGGCTGAGCCGCAGCTGCAATTTCGGGAGCTTTAACTGTTACATCGAAAACATTCGGTGCAATTTCCTTATGTGAAAGTATTTTACAAATATAGGTATCTAAACTCATTTTATCGTTCTCCGTTTCCAATTTGAATTTACACATACATAGATATTATATCAATAAAAGCATGATTTTACAAGTTTTTTTAATATAACTTATTCGTATAACGGCTTCTTACAATTATTTGATTGTAAATTATTGTAATTTAGCCAAGAAAAATATATAATATTAAAGATAGTGAGGTGAAGCAATGTTTAAGTTTATACGCGAAGAAATTAATGCTATAAAGGAGCGTGACCCTGCGGCACGTTCAGGTTTTGAAATATTTTTTATGTATCAGGGCTTTCATGCTGTCTGCTGGTATAAGCTTTCGCATTGGCTTTACGTACATAAAAGATTTACTCTTGCACGTTACATTTCTCAATGTGCAAGGTTTTGGACAGGTATAGAAATCCACCCCGGTGCAAAAATCGGAAGAGGTCTTTTTATTGATCACGGCATGGGCGTTGTAATAGGCGAAACCACAGAAATCGGCGATAACTGTACCATTTATCAGGGTGTGACCTTAGGCGGTACGGGAAAAGACGTCGGAAAACGTCACCCGACAATCGGAAACAATGTTTTAATCGGCTCGGGCGCAAAGGTCTTAGGACCATTTAGAGTCGGCGACAATTCAAAAATTGCCGCAAATGCTGTGGTGCTTACCGAAATTCCCGATAATTCCACCTGCGTAGGTGTGCCTGCAAGAGTTGTAAAAATAAATAATGAAAAAATAAAGCCGTGTCAGGATTTAGACCAGATTCACATTCCCGACCCTGTTTCGATGGAATTGTGCAGGCTTCGTGCACAGCTTGAAAGATTAGAAAAAAAGATAGACCAAGGAGAGGAGAAGAAAGAAAATGAAAATATATAATACTCTTACAAGAAAAAAAGAAGAATTTGTTCCGCTTACGCCCGGTGAGGTTAAAATGTACTCCTGCGGTCCTACTGTTTATAACTTTTTCCACTTGGGAAACGCAAGACCTTTTATAATTTTTGATACACTTCGCCGCTATCTCGAATACTTGGGATATAACGTAAAATTCGTGCAGAATTTTACGGATATCGATGACAAAATGATAAATAACGCAAATGCGCAGGGGATAACAGTAAAAGACCTTGCAGATAAATTTATCGCAGAATATTTTACCGATGCTAAAGGTCTTTTAATTAAAGAGGCTACCTGCCACCCA
Source organism: Clostridia bacterium (assembly GCA_017935435.1). GTDB lineage: Bacteria > Bacillota > Clostridia > UBA1381 > UBA9506 > RGIG9126. The sequence goes on from JAGBHP010000028.1 coordinate 30,716, forward strand.
AAGGCTACGGAAAATATTGATGCTATAATTGATGTTGTTAAAAAGCTTGTGGATAAAGGTCACGCATATGAGGTTGGCGGTGACGTTTACTTTGACGTTTCAAGCTTTCCTGAATACGGCAAGCTTTCTAAAATGCCGCTTGAGGACTTAAATGCAGGCGCACGAGTAGACGTAACCGACGTTAAAAGAAATCCTGCCGATTTTGCTCTCTGGAAAAGTCAGAAGCCGGGAGAACCCGCATGGGAAAGTCCTTGGGGCATGGGCAGACCCGGCTGGCATATTGAGTGCTCAGCTATGGTAAATAAATATTTAGGCGAAACAATCGACATTCATTCAGGCGGTCAGGATTTAATCTTCCCCCACCACGAAAATGAGATTGCGCAGAGCGAAGCCGCAAACGGCAAGCCTTTCGCAAGATATTGGATGCACAACGGCTATATTACAATCGATAACGAAAAAATGGCAAAATCAAAGGGTAATTTCTTTACCGTTCGTGAAATTGCCGAAAAATATGATTATGAGGTAATCCGCTTCTTTATGATGAGTGCGCATTACAGAAATGCAATAAACTACTCAGCAGAACTTTTAGAGCAGTCAAAGTCGGCACTCGAGCGCCTTTATAACTGCCTTTATAATTTGCGCTTTATTGCAAATTCCGCTAAAAAGAAGGAGCAGGAAAATAAAGAAGCAATGCTTTCTGAAATTGCGGCATTCGGCACGCAGTTTAAAAACGCAATGGACGATGACTTAAACACAGCAGATGCAATTTCGAGCTTGTTTGACCTCGTAAAATATGCAAACACAAACATTTCGGCAGATTCTTCTCTTGAAATTATAAATGCGGCAGAAAGCCTGCTTTCAGAGCTTGGCTCTGTGCTGGGACTTCTTGGAAAACCCGAAGAAGATTTGCTTTCAGATGAAGCTAAAGCTTTAATCGAAAAAAGAAATGCCGCAAGAAGCGAAAAGAACTGGACACTCGCCGATGAAATACGTGATGAGCTTAAAAAGCTCGGTGTTGAGCTTTCAGATACCCGTCAGGGCACAAAAGTTCACATTGTAAAGTAAGGCGGTCTATATGGACATAAATAATATTTTATCAGAAGGCGAAAAGGTTTCACCACGAGAATATTCTCCGCTCGCCCTTGCATTTATGGGCGATGCAGTATATGAATCCTTTATACGAGCTAAGGTTTTAATTGAAGCAAACGCTTCTGCAAACTCTCTTCATAAGCGTGCGGTGCATTTTGTAAACTGCCATGCGCAGTGTAAGATTATGGAGGCTTTTTTAGGCAATCTCACCGACGAAGAAGAGGCGGTTTTTAAAAGAGGAAGAAACGCTAAAACCTTTACTGTGCCAAAAAATGCAGATGTTTATGAATATCATGCGGCAACAGGCTTTGAAGCACTCGTCGGCTGGCTTTACCTGATGGGAAAAACCGACCGACTGTGTGAAATTCTGGAATTTTCGTATAACTTTATAAAAAACGAGGAACACTAAGCGCAAGGCTTAGTGTTCTTTTTTGTAAAATTTGTAAAAAAAGAACATTTCCTTTGAAAAAATTAACATTTTTTACGAAAGGTTATGACTTTTTTGAAAAAAGTGATTGAAAAAAACAAAAGATATGATATAATTAAAATGATAGGCAAAAAAGGAAGCGGCGGCGTGCGCAGCTATCTTTTGATTTTCGGCGGCACCTTTATTTGTGCGCTTGGAATAAACACCTTTTTTGTTCCTTCAAATATTGTCGCAGGCGGAGTATCAGGGCTTGGGATAATCGTGCAAAGTCTGTCGGGATTTCCTCTCGGTCTTTTTGTTCTGCTTGTAAATGTTCCGCTTATTTTTTCAGGCTTTAAGCTAATCGGCGGTTCATTTGGTGCAAAAACCATAGTGGGCACTTTTGCGTTATCGCTTTTTTTAGAGCTTACGAAAAACACAATCCATATAACCGATAATTTAATCCTATGCTCGCTTTTTGGCGGTGCTTTATCGGGTCTGGGGCTTGGCATCTTGTTTTTATCAGGGGCAACCTCGGGCGGAACTGATGTTTTTGCAAAGCTTTTGGGCAAGTATTTTTCGTTTTTAGATGTGCAAAAATGGCTTTTTGTAATCGATTTTATTATAATTGCGCTTGGTGGCTTTACGTTTAAAAATTACGAGCTTTCGCTTTATGGCGTGCTGGCTCTTTTTGCATGCGTCTATATGATAGATTTTATTTTGGCAGGCGCAAATTTTGCAAAAATCGTCTTTATTATTTCAAAAGAGCACGAAAAAATCGCTTGTGCTGTTATAAAAAATCTCAACCGTGGAGTTACAGGCATATATTCAAAGGGGATATATTCAGGAAACGACACTTTAATGCTTATGTGCATTGTAAAAAGGCTTGAGGTTTCAAGGCTTAAAAAAATAGCAAAGGAAATTGACCCAAAATCGTTTATTATTCTTACTCAGGCACGAGAAGTTGCAGGAGAAGGTTTTAAAAAATACCCCGAATAAGGGGAGAATAGATGTTCATATATGAAAGGAGAGAAAACAATGGAAAAAAGCAGAGCACGTGAGCTTTCCATTATCGCAAACAAGGTAAGAAAGAATGCACTCACCGCTGTATATAGCGCGTCTTCCGGTCATCCGGGCGGTTCGCTTTCCATTGCAGATGTTTTATCTGTACTTTATTTTGAGGTAATGAATGTAGATCCTAAAAACCCGCAGGATCCTGACCGTGACAGATTTGTTTTGTCAAAAGGTCACTGCGCACCCGCACTTTACGGTGTGCTTGCAGAAAAAGGATTTTTCCCGGTAGAAGATTGTGCTACGTTTAGAAAAGCAGACAGCTATCTTCAGGGTCATCCCGATATGAAAGGTGTTCCCGGCGTTGATATGTCATCAGGTTCACTTGGTCAGGGAATTTGTGCGGCAAACGGTATGGCACTTGCTGCTAAAATCGACAAAAAGGATTACAGAGTATATACTGTTTTAGGTGACGGTGAGCTTGAAGAAGGTCAGGTTTGGGAGGCTGCTATGTATGCCGCTCACTACAAGCTTGATAACGTTACCGCTTTTGTTGACTTTAACGGTCTTCAGATTGACGGTGATATTTCTAAAGTTATGTCGCCTCTTCCGATTGACAAAAAGTTTGAAGCTTTCGGCTGGAATGTAATCGTAGTTAACGCTCACGATATCGAAGCTTTACATAACGCTATTTTAGAGGCTCAAAGCGTAAAAGGCAAGCCTACTGTAATTATTATGGAAAGCATAAAAGGTAAAGGCGTTTCGTTTATGGAAAACGAAGCTGGCTGGCACGGAAAAGCTCCTAATAAAGAAGAGTACGAGCAGGCAATTGCAGAGCTCGACGCTCAGATTAAAGACCTGGAGGTGGCAAACTAATGGGAAAAATGGCTACAAGAGAATCTTACGGCTTAGCGCTTGCTGAGTTTGGCGAAAAATATGACATTATCGTTTTTGATGCTGACCTTTCTAAGTCAACCAAAACCGATACTTTTAAAAAGAAATTCCCCGACAGATTTTTTAACACAGGTATTGCCGAAGCTAATATGATTTCAACAGCTGCAGGTATGGCTACTTGCGGTAAAATCGTTTTTGCAAGCTCATTTGCTATGTTTGCAGCAGGCAGAGCTTTCGAGCAGGTAAGAAACTCTGTTGGTTATCCGCACCTTAACGTAAAAATCGGTGCAACTCACGCAGGTATCTCTGTTGGTGAAGACGGTGCAACTCATCAGTGCTTAGAAGATATCGGTATTATGCGTACAATCCCCGGTATGGTAATTATTAACCCCGCTGACGCTGCTGAATCAATCTTAGCAGTAGAAGCTGCAATCAAGCACGATGGTCCTGTTTACCTTAGATTTGGAAGACTTGCAGTTGAAGATATCTTTGACAGAGCTACATATAAATTTGAGCTTGGTAAAGGCGTGCTCTTAGCAGACGGCACTGACGTTACTTTAATTGCAACAGGTCTTATGGTGCCGGAAAGCTTAAAGGCTAAAGACATCTTAGCTTCAAAAGGCGTAAGCGCAAGAGTTATTAATATCCACACAATTAAGCCTATCGATAAGGATATTATTGCTAAAGCTGCGAAAGAGACCGGCGCAATCGTTACCGCTGAAGAGCATAACGTTATCGGCGGCTTAGGAAGCGCAGTTGCTGAAGTTCTCTGCGAAACCTGCCCTGTTCCGATGCTCAGAGTAGGTACTCAGGATAAGTTCGGTAAATCAGGTACACCTGCTGCTCTCTTAGAAGAGTACGGCTTAACCGCTGAAAATATCGCAGCAAATGCGTTAAAGGCAATCGAACTTAAAAAAGCGTAATTATAAACATTAAATAAATAACACCAAAGGGGCTACCGCTAAGCGGCAGCCCCTTTTGAATTGAAAAGTATTTCTGATTGAAAAAACGATAACAAACTTCTATTTATTTTTCAGACTTTGCTATACCCTCATTTTATTTCCAATTTTCCCACTTGTGTTCATAATCAGCACTGTCTAAGTAATAATCATGAGTAATGGTTGCCTCTAAAACAGTCACATAATACCATTTTTCGAGGTACAAATCGTTAAATGGGTTAAAATCAAGTGATTTCACATAAGATTCAAGCGGTTTTCTTCCTAAAATTTTATTAATAACTGTCATAACCTCTGCACGGGTTATATTATTATCCGCCTTATATGTGCCGTCTTCGTATCCTTCGACAAGACCTGCTTCAGCGAGTGCAAGAATTTCCTTGCACGCCCAATGGTCATCAGAAAGGTCAGGGAAGGGATTAGAGATTTTGGCAGGCTCTATACCGGTAAGTCTGTAAATAAGTGCTGAAAATTCAGAACGTTTTAAGTTGTTTGCCGGCTTAAATTCGCCGTCAGGATAGCCCAAAACAACCTCTTTATCCGACATATATTCAACTTCCTTAACAGACCAACGATCTGACTTTACATCAGGGAAAACTTCACCTGTTACAACAAAGGGACTTTCGTAGTCATGATTTGTAATACGATAAAGTATTGCCGTAACCTCTTCCCTTGTGATTGCACCGTCAGGTCTTACGCTTCCGTCAGGATAGCCTTTTATGTAACCGATATGCGTCGGATGCTCATACCCAAATATATCCTTTGTATATTTTCTCTTAGCAGGAGCGCTTCCGCCGCCGCCACCGCCGCCACGACCTGATGAGGTAACTGTCGGCACGGTGTATTTAAAGGTTATAACCTCTCCATATACACCATCGGGGCACATATGCTTTTCGCCTGCTGCGCAAGCCTCACAATGAGCTTTATCGCCGCATGCGCTGTAATATACAGCCTTTACATTTACAGAATCGTCAAGTGTTTCAACCTCGCCCATATCTGTGCCTGTAAAGCACTTTCTTGACGGAGATTCTTTCGTCGGGTCATCGCCGTTTGTGGTGTAATAAACATAAATATTCGGGTCATCTTTATACTCACTTGTAATCTGATATTCTTCGCCGTCTTCATATTCTTCATCGTCAGGAAGAGTTGAACCGGGCACTCCTAAGTGAATAAAGTCAATTTCGTGAACCTTTTCTGTTGCAAGTCTGTCGCCGTCTATCCACGCAGTTATGGTAAGATTATCCATTCTTTCTGTTGGAACAAAGGCATTCTTTTTATCAAAATATATGTTATCCGATTCAAAAGAGCCTCCGCCCGCTTCAGGCGTAAAGTTATACTCGTAATTATAATAAATAGCTTCACCGTTTGCACTTGTAAGGATTACACCCTTTGCATACTCACCCTTACCTAAGAGATGTGCACTTATTCTCTTTTTGGAGAAGGGATATTCTATTGTAACCGCATCGCCCGAAAGGTCTTTATCTTCAACCACGTAATTTTCAAAAACAACCTCGCTCACCTTGCCTGTTGTGAGATTTTCAACATAAGCACGAACAGTTTTGGTTGTGTCAATTACATAGTTTGAAAATTCTGCATCTGTTGTTCTTCCCCATCTTGCTTCATTACTCTGATAATAATACAATCTGTAATCAGTTCCCGACATTCCGCCGTTTCTTTTAATTGTAATCTTCTCGTTATCTTCCTTTACATACACACCCGACTCAGGCTCAATAATCGGTGCAGGCGGAACGAAGTTATAAACGTAGCCGTCAGCACTGCTTATATTTGTCGGGTCATTTGCATCCTTTGTGCGAACGAAAAGAATAGTATCTTCCGTCACAAACTCAGGCTTTTTATCATTATAGTCAAACCATACACCCTCGTCTGCATCTGCTTCATCGCTATTCGGTGTTTTATACATCCATTCAATTATAACATTTGGGTCATCGCCATAAAAAGTTTTAAGATTAACTTCAAAGGGCTCGTCGCTTTCTTCATAAGTTCCGCTTTCTTTATCAGCATACGGAGGTGAAAGTGGAGCGCTTGCTCCTTCGTTAGAATAAATGTATGGAACAGTTTCACTAGTTACGCCGTCAAGCGTTGCCGAAAGCTCTAAAATTACATAATCAGTAAACGCAGGAACTACTCCGCCCTCAGGTTCGCCCAAAAGCTCAGTCATATCCTTATCACGATAAGCTTTTCCGTTTTCTGTGTTAATATAAAACGTTTCAAAATCCTCAGGATTTTCGCCCTCAGAGTAGTCGTTTCCAAAGCTTACGGGATATTTATTGCCGTTTGAATCAGTCAGCGTGTAATTTACCGTAGTTCTTTTTCCATCTTCTGATTCTGCGGTAACCGCCTTAACCTCTACAAGCGGAAATCTATTCAGCGTTGCAGAAGGTGCAGCAATAGGCGCTTCAGGCGTTACAAGGTAGTTAAAAATACCTATTTCGCTCTGAACGTTTTTGCCACCAATGTTTCTTATCGCAATTGCCTTAATTAACATTGAGTCAATAACTTCTATATCATGCGGATTTTCAGGGTCGTAAAGATATGTTCCCTTACCAACCTTTGTAGGATCAGGGTCTTCACCGAAGTCGTCATGATATGCAACCGTATAGTAAATCTTAGTACCCTCAGGCACTTCTTTAAATCTCGTTGTGATTGGCTCAGAGCCTATTTCCTTCACATAATATCCTGGAGAAAGTGTTGTAAGAGGTTTTGAAGGTTTTCCGTAAACAACACCGTAAACTGCGGTTACGGTATCTGAATAAGATTCCACGCCATCTGTTATTTTACAAACCTTAGCTTTTACAATCGTGTAGTCTGTAATTGTGATATTTGTAATGCTTGTTCCGACAGAATCCTCCTCCGTCGGCTCAGTTCCGTCAGTTGTCACCCACAAAACATATTCGCTGTTCGTGTCATATTTTGCTTCGGGCGAAAATACAGTAACTGTATCTGCACTTGTAAACTGAACACTTTCAGGCAAGATGCTTTCAGGTGAAAATTCAGGTGCTTTCGGCTTTATGATATATACAAACTTATCCGACAAGCTTCCTTCCTTTTTGAGTCTTGCGTCAAATTCAGTATTTTTTTCAATTGTCATAGGACCGCTGTAATCCTGCCACGTAAGACCGTTATCATAAGAGATTTCAATCGCAGTTTCGCCGTCATCAGGCATAAGCGTAACATCTACACTGCCCTCATATGTGCCCGACGGATAGAAAGCAGTAATTCCGCTTCCGCCTGTTGTATAAAGATACCAATAAGCGCTTACGTCGCCCCACTCATTTTCATAAAGCGCAACTGCTTTTATAACAGAGTCGTCAGACAACGTAATCGGGCCTTCATATAAAACGCCAAAATCTCTCGGGTCACCGCCGTTTAGCGTATAATAAATTTCAGAATTTGGTGTGTCACACGTAAGTGCGATTTCTCTTCCCACGTTAAGACCCGAATCGGGTGTTGCCTTTACTTTATCAGGCTTAATTCCAAGGTGGTAAACCGCAATATTGCTTATTCCCCACATATTAATGGTTGCCATGCGCACAATTGTCTTTTCACGGATGGGAGCATTAATTTTTTTCGTCTGAGGGTCAAGCTTTACCCACTGGCTGTACGGGTCTTCGCCAATATATGAATTATTTTCAAGTTCTTCTAAAAAGTCTTCGGAAAGGTCTTCCTTAAAAGTATAATAAACCGTGCTTCCGTCTGTTATATTTTCGCTGAAAATCTCTTTATCCGAGGCATATACATAATAGCCATCAGTTGACCAAACCTCGTTATAGATATTTGGCACAAGCTTTTCCTCAGAATTAAAAAGATATGGCGTATGCGGCAAGAAATCATACACAAAGGTTGCAACGTTACTCCATTTTCCGTCGCTTCGCTTTGTTGCCGCAAGAATTGTCATTTTTGTTGGAACAGGAATATCATCATTATCTTCAATTCCATCGCCACCCTGATTGTAAAGGAAAGCACCTTCTTCTCTGGGGTCATCGCCGTTTAATGTGTAGTAAATTTCACAAGGCTCGGAGTTATCATGCCAGAGCTTTACATTAATCGGCTCATTATATGTTCCGGGAAGATGGTCATCATCCGTCATAGGCGGTCTTGGTTTATCCTTATCGTCAATTGTGATATAGAAAACACCATCATTTATAGCTAAATGATTAAAGCTCAAATCATCTTCAGGATTATTGTTTTTTGCAAAAAGCTCTAAGGTTCTGTCGTCCGCCGTATCAACCTCCATATAAACCTGAGTATAACCCTGCTGTTTTGCTTTAAGCTTTAAGCCGCAAAGATTATACCAGAAATCGATACTGTCGGCAGTTTCAGGGAAAAATCCGCTTTCCATAAGAAGAATTGTTGCGCCAACCCACTTTTTGCCGCTTTCGGTTTCGCCGCTTGCGGGGCTGTATTTTAAATAGCCGGGCGTAGGCTTAACCTCCTGAATATCAGGACCCCAATTGACGTCCTCATCAGTTTCGTCTTTTACATCATCTTCGTCCCAGATACCAAAATCGTCGTCATCATCGCCTGAAATTAGCTTGTTTGGAATGGTATAATCAAGCGGTTCTGCCGTATTTACAATATCAAAATATTTTGGGTCATAATATATCTTAACAGTATATCCCTGCATGTCAAACTGAGGCTCGGCGTGCCTTGTAAGCTCTCTTACCTTTGCTTGCTCATATTCTATGTATTTTGTAAGCTCTTCACCTTCTAAGCCGTTTGCTATGCCTCGTGCTTTTGCTAAATCATACTCAGCCTCAACGGCATCTTTAACTACCTGTTCCGTTGAATCTAAATATTCGCCCTTATTCGGGTCATCAACAGAAAGGTAAATGTTAGTTTCTTCGCCTACATAAACCACCCTTCTGTTAGCAGTATCATTAATGTCACGTTTTCCTTCAAAAGCGTGCAAATATACCTGCCTTTTAAGTTTTTCCTCTTTGATTTCTTCCTCGGTAAGTCCGAAAGATGTCGGAACTACCGAAAAAAGCATCAACATGCATAAAAAGAAGGATATAAGTTTTTTTGTCATTTGTAAAATTCTCCTTTGCTAATGTGTATTTTAAGAATTTTGCAATCCTTACTTTACTTAAAATTTTTGTTTACAAATATCGCATATATATCATATTATACGCCAAATTTCGCCCAATGTCAACAAATAGGCATTCAAAGCAGGCGAATAATCGCAAGCTTTGAATGTGTGGAAAGCCCGAAGGCTTTCCACAACCAAACTAAACTCTAAAATCAGTTGCCCATGCCGTGAAGCACGTAAGCTACGTCTAAGATATCAATATCACCATCACGGTTTAAGTCGTATTTAACGAGCTTTTTGATGCCATCGTCATCTTGTGATTCAATATCATAAATTCCGTAGTAAGATGTTACAGCAGCTAAGTCATATTTATCAATGATGTAGTCCATAGCAATGTCACCAACTAAGAAGTTGTGCATCATTTTGCTTCTGTTGTTGCCTGCTTCAATGTACCAATCACCTGTTCTCTTTACGCTGTTCCAGAAGTTAAGAACAAACTCAGCATCTATGTCTTCCATAGTTGTCTGATATGTGTATGTTCTAAATCCGGGAGCTTTAAGCGTTACTGTGATTACGCCGATTGTAACATCATCAAAAATAACCTCTCCACTGTTTACACCTGTAATATTGATGTCTGCAAGCTCTTTTGTGAAGGTGTTGCCGATAGAATCTTTTAAGGTTACAGTCATAAACTTGTAAGCGTTATCAACCTGAGCGTTAATATCATGCTCAAACTCAATGTTTACCTTAACATCTCTTTTTGTTGTTGAAGCTGTGTTATCGATAAAGCTATCAGGTTCTGTGGGGTCTGCTGCATTGTAATCAACAACGAGTTTATATGTTGCATCGCTAACTGTATAAATTCTTTCGTCGTTTGTTGCATCTTTAAGGTATTTTGTAGTAATAACCTTACTTGCATCGCCTACAACTTTAAGCTTCATTTTGCCTTTTCCGTCAAATACAACCTTACCGATAGGAACTCTGTTGCCAGAAAGACGAACCTTTTCAACAGTATGAATTCTGTAAACCTGAACGTTATCTGTATTTGCAGCTGAACCTAAGTTGAGTCCTGCGGTTGTTTTACCGTCAATTCCGTAAACTGTGTAGTTCATGGTTTTGTTTTCGTATCCGCTTTCAACTAAGCTTCCAGATTTATCAAATGCAAGCTCTGCACCAACAAACTCAAAGATTTCAGCACCTTCAGATGCTTTTAATACGATATCGTATTCACCTTCAACTGTGGTAGGCTCAAACACTACTGTGATGTCGCCACATTCGTAAGCTTTGCTTTCAGCGTCTTTTTCAATTGTAATGTTTTGAGCGATATATTCCTCTGTAATTGTAGCATTTACTTCAAGATTATACCATACATTACCATTTTCTTTTCCATCGGCTGCTCCGCCTTCTGCAAATCCAACAGCAATCGACTTATTTACGTCTATATCATATTTAGGAGCATTAGACCGAGTTAAATCCATTTCAACAACAGCCTTAACATTATCTGTGCCTGATGCATAGAATTTTGAACCTGCGATGTCTAATTTACCGCCATCGACGCCATTTCCATGGCTATAAACCTTAATTGCTTTATTTACAGCGTTAAATACGCAATCTTTAAAGGTCACATCTTTTGACGCATACACATAAACTGAATAATCGTTGTTTACACCTGTAAATTCACAACCGTCAAACTTAAACGTACCCTCGTAAAGAGTTAATACTTTGTTGAAATCACAGCTTTCAAAGGTCATATCAACATACTGTAAACCTCTTTCTATCGGCTGGTTACTTGCGGATCCTTGCCATGCTACCTGACCATCAACAACTACATCTTTAATTGTATATTTGTTGTTATTAAACACGTGAAGCTTATCCTCAACATCCATTACAACCTCATCGTCACCGATAATTGTAACTTTTGCAATGTTTGAGATTATGTCACTTGCTTTAAAATCATCGTATGCGTAAATTGTAACTTCCGCTAAGCCTTGTTTTTCTGCATCTTTAACAGCTGCTGCAACAGAAGAATAATATGTATTTCCAATTTTTGCCTTTGGCGCAAAATTTGCATACTCAGGCTGATTGCCACTTGTTGTAATTGTATTGTTTTCTAAAGTTACTGAGCCTAAAGCACCGGAAAGGTTTACAACACCTTCATCAGCACCTGATGAAAGTATATTATCCTTAATAATAACTTCAGAGCCTTCTTTTGCATTAATAACCTGAATTGCATTCCAGTTTACATTTGAAATTTCATTACCTGTAAAGGTTAAAGTGCCCTTTGAAGCATTAATGCCCACACCTGATTTTGGATAGGTATTAACATTTGATATTGTATTATTTGTAAATGTGAAGTTTTCCATTCTTTCGCTGTCAACAGCTGCACTAAGATTAAAGTATACAGCCGCAGCATCTGTTATATTATTAAACTTACAATTTGTAATTGTCCAGTCTTTGTACGTTGCGCTTGCTCTCCATCCCTGGAATAAAATGTATGAATTTTCAAACGCAATACCATCAAATGTTATATTCTCATAAGCAACCGTTGCAGCACCCGAATCACGGAATGAACTGTTTTTAATAACAGTTGCATAATCTGCAGCACCCTTTATAATTATATTTTTTACAGTTGACGGGAATAAAACGTGACCCAAATCAAACTCACCTGCTACAAACTGTACAACAGCAGGAGCGGTTTCTGTTCCGATTACTGATGCCGCTTCAATCGCTGCCTTTATATCAGCATAAGGCACGCCATCAACTTTTGCAACACAAGCTGCTACGTTGTTTTCAACTACAACTCCCGATGCTGAGCCGTTTGAATATTCGCTTTTGCTTGCATAAGCTGTAATTTTTTCAATCGGAGTTGAAGAAACATTATTCTTCACTGTAATATCTATATCGTCCGGTGTGGTATTACCGGGTTCTGTGCAGCATCCAACTATACCTGCTGCATTTTCGCCCGAAATACTCTCAGCAGTATTTTTGTTATCAGCTATATTAGCCAAGCTATAAACCAAACCAACGATACCACCTGAACCACCGCTAACATTAGCACCTGTTCCTGTGTATACAATACTACCGCTGTTTGTATTATTGATTACATTGATTTTTTCGCTTCTTGCATAGCTTGTGCCTCCTTGGTAATGCAACCAACCTGCAATACCGCCGACATTAGTATTTGCTGTAATAGTACCATAGTTTACATTATCTTTTACAGTACCAAAATCACTGAGGTCTGCAACTATACCACCTGCTTCGTATCCAGATGCAGTAATATTTGCGTTATTGGTATTTCTAAGAAGATTTGCAGCCGCAAGACCTGCGATACCACCTGCTGCATAAATCGCTCTAACTTCACCATTATTTACACAGTCAGAAATTGTCATTTCTTTACCAACCGCTGTATAATAAGCTTTGCCAACAACACCACCTGCCGCTGTGTTTGCGGTCTCTGTTTTAACCGTAGCATTATTTATACAATTTGAAATTGTACCTTCAATAATCATTCTTCCGACAACACCGCCAACACCGTCAACGCCTGAAACAGTTCCACTTACAGTAATTCCGCTGATTTGAGAATTTTCAAAAGCTGCACCAACAGCTGCACCAACGTTGTCACCATTTGTAGGAGTGATTGCAACATTTTCTAAAGTAAAATCTTTAATCGTTGCACCAACTACAACACCAAATAATCCTGCGGTTTCACCGCTTGATATGGTAAGGTTTGAAATGGTATTGCCTACGCCATCAAATGTGCCGCAAAAAGCATTTCCATTATATGTTTTGCTGCTTCTTGAACCATTACCGATTGGCGTCCATTCCGTACCTGCAAGGTCAATAGATGTACCAAGTTTTACCGTTTGACCTGTCATTTTGTTTCCGCTATTTACATATTCTGCAAATGCAGTTAAATCTGCAGCACTTGACAAAACGATTTCATTTGCTGTCCAATCAGTAACTGCAGATGCTGTACCTTCTGCCGAAGCTACAATTCCCATTGTACTCATTATCATAGCTACGCTTAAGATAAGAGCCAAAATTTTTCTGATTTTCATTAAAAAAACCATTCCTTTCTTGTTTTTTGCGAATAAACGCTCGCCGTGCGCAGAGAAATAACCATTCCCGAACCAAGCTGCCGTCTCTGCCAAACCGCTCGGCTCGCCGTTTTCACCTCGCCTTTTGTATTTTTATCATAAGGTATTTTCTACCCGATAAACAATTGTGCTGATTTACCACATAATATAAATTATGTAGTAGTTTTTAATTGATATTTTAAATTGGGATTTAGCGTAGTACCATTTGGTAGAGCGACAGGCTCCCCTGTGTAAGGGGAGCTGTCACCGAAAGGTGACTGAGGGGTTGTTTTTGTGTCAACGACCGTATTTTAACAACCCCTCCGAGTTTCGCTTTGCGAAACCCACCTCCCCTTACACAGTGGAGGCTACGCCCAACCGACAGTTAAATTCCAATTTACCTATTTTTTACGCAAGTTTTTCTTGTTTTCATCTTGGGTAATGACATAATATATGAAATAACCTGTTTTAACACGCCTTGTGTTTTCAATCTACATAATTTATATTATGTAGCCTTGCTGCCGCGTCATGCGGCAGCAAGCTTTTCTTTACCATTTATTTCATAAGACCTGTAAGTCTATCACACATTACAGCCACTTCTGCACGAGTAGCGTTACCATTCGGATTTACATTTCCATCTGCGCCTTTAATAATTCCTGCGCTTACCATTGATGCCATAGGTGACTTAGCGTACTCAGCAATACTGTCTTTATCGCCAAATTCATCAAGTACCGCCAAATCTGTAACCTCTTCAATATATCCGAGGTTTAAAAATGCACGATAGCTGAGCGTAATTAAATCCTGTCTTGTAATGGTATTTTCAGGCATAAAGTTAACGCCGTCGCCTGTTGCGATGCCTGCAGCCTTTGCCTTACCGATTGCATCATAATAATAACTTGTTTCGGGTACATCTGCAAAATTATCGCTATATTCATTATCTAAGCCCAACATTCTGACAAGAATGAGGATAAAGTCGCCACGCTTGATGTTGTTTTGCGGAGCAAATTCTGTTTCGCTCACACCGCTGATGATTCCTTTATCTTTTAAGCGATAAATAGCTTCCTCTGCCCACGCATAATTTGCGATATCGCCGAATTTACCTGGTTCTACGGGGGTTACGGTTGTGCCGCCGGTTGTACCTGTGCTGCCGCCTGCGCTACCGCCGGAAGAGGCACCGCCGCCTCCACCGCCTCCGCCACCGCCGCCGGAGCCACCTGAGCTGCCGCCCGACTCGCCTTCATCAGTAGTCGCACTTGCTACATCTGAAAAAGCGCCTGTGCCGAAAGCATTTTTAGCTGCAATCTTAACAAAATATTCTGTGTCTTCGTCGAGGTTATCAATTACATACTCTGTCTTGGTAGAATCATTAATTTCAATCTCTTCATTTATGCTGATTTCATTTTCGCCGTATTTAATTACATAACCTGTAATTGTGCCTGTGGGTTTTGACCACTTAACAGTGATTTTTTCTTCGCCGCCCGTAACTGTGGGTTTTGACATTTTAGCAGGTGCGTTTTCATTACTGTCACCTGCGCTATCTCCTGCCGAATCACCAGAGCCGCCGTTTTCGCCAAAGACTGCCAAATCAAGTGAATCAACATATCCGTCACGGTTAAAGTCAGCAGCTTCGCTGTATTCTTTATCTGCAATAAGCTTTTCGCAAGCCGTTTTATCTGCTGCATCTACCTTTTCGTCCTTATTTACATCACCGGGAATAAACTCTGCGTTTGTAATTTCAAGCTCGCCTTCAAAGCTTACGCCCGTTTTTTTGTAAGGAACGTAGCCGGGAGCCTCAAGCTCAACCGTGTATGTATCATCCTTTAAAACCTCTTTTGAAACGATAAAGTTTGCAACAGTTCCGCTTCCGCGGTGTGAATTTTTCAAATTAACCTGAAGCTCAACGCCCGATTTTTCGCCTGTAAGCTTTAAGGTTACAACACTTGCAATTTTGTCACTTTCAGCCGCAAAGTCTGTAATTTTGTCCATTAAAATTTTTACAACAGCGGTTTTTGCTTCATTTGCATCATTTGTAGCGGTTGCAGAAATGCTTGCCGTACCACTTGTAAAATACTGATTATCCGCCGTTTTAGCAAAACTGCGCTCATTAACAACCTCAACATCTACGCTTTTGCCAGCAGTTCCTTCAAACGTAACAATAAACATATCTGTTTTGTTGTCAAAGCTCATACCATTTGTGTTTGTGTTTGCAATTCCTGCAGTAAGCCTTTTCTCGCGGTTTGCCCCGTCGGCTTCCGTTGCAATCGTAAAGCCGTCTTCTACAATCCACTCAATAGTTTTATACTTTAAGTCGCCGCCGAATTTAAGCTCAACCTGAGCTGCTTCCACTGCGCCTTCTGCGCCAACTAAGCTCACCTTAACCTTCGCTTCGCCCTTTAATGTTGTTACATCGCTTTGAGTTACATCTGTAAGCTCTACTGTAACCGTGCGGTCTGTTTCGTCAGCAAAAACGCATACACTTGTAAAAAGCATAGCTAAAGCCAAAACAAAACAACCTAATTTTTTGAAACCTACTTTCATTTTGTTTCCTCCTTGTTTTTAAATTGTGTTAACCAGACCCGTTATGAGCTTACACACATAATCGAGCTGCATTTTTGTCACTTTGTAATCGTCCCATACTACGTAATCAAGAATTATTGACAAGCATATAAAGATGATAGGCGCTAAATCTTCAGGCTTGCACTTTATACTGTCTGCAATCATAACAATATACTCTTCATAGTCGCCGTTTAAATTATCTGCACTTTCACGCATCGCTTCTCCATAAACAGGACTTGTCGCAACCTGATAAATAAGCCTTAATTCCTGTTTATATTTTGAAACCTCATTAATAAACGAAGAAAAAAACCTTTCAGGATTAGAAAGACCGCCTGATGCGTGCGCAAAAAGCTTTTGCGCAACCCTTGCCAAGCCATGCTTTGCCGCATTTATGTACAAATCATCCTTACCTGCAAACCAATAATAAAGACTCCCCGAGGAAATCCCTATATCCTTGCATAAATCGCGTATCGACGTGTTTTCAAGTCCATGTTTTACAAGATAATCAAAAGTTGTGTCTAAAAACTCACCTTTTATATCACGCACAACCTGTTCCCTCACTAAATCAACTCCTTAATATAACATTTGTAACATTTTCTTGAACACCTGTTATAATTTGCATTTAAAAAAATGCTTACCACATAATCGGCATTATGTAGTAAATCTATGATTAAAAGCATAGATACGCAAGGTTATTATATCACCCGCTTGTAAGCCGTGTCAACAAATTCGACAAATACGTAATATTATTTTAATATAAAAACGTGCAACTAAGCGGTTTTATGACCGATTAGTACCATTTCATGCCCGTTTTTAGATTTTTTTTTGACAATTTTCCCTTGCTAATTTTAAAATTGTGTTACAAATCGCTTAACCAAGCGGTTTTTAAATAAAAAATCATTGACAAAGTATGTAGCAGGTGCTATAATTGGCATATGCATAGCATTTTAATTATTAATTTTTGTTTAAAAATGTCATTTTCTGCATCGTTATTTTATTTTTTTCTAAAATTTTTACCACATAATGCCGATTATGTGGTTATTTTTTTAGCACATCAAAAGTCCGAGCTTTTGCAGTTGCAGGCAGTGTATTTCTCCCGTTTCTTTCGTATAAATGCGCGTGGTATTTATGCTGGAGTGTCCCAAAATATCTGCTAATCGCACGATATCCTTTTGAACAGAATAAAATGTGCGTGCAAAAAGATGTCTTAAATTATGCGGAAAAACCTTTTCTTTCATCACGTTTGCGCTATCACATAGTTTTTTAAGCATCTTCCACACATTAGACCTGTCGAGCGGATTTCCGTTTTTGGTTACAAAAACAGGGCCTTTTTTTATTTTATTGGATTTTATATAGCTCATAAGTGCTTTGCAAAGCCTTTTTGGCAAAAAAACCTGCCTTAGCTTTCCCTTGCAATTTATAATTGCTCTTTTTTCGTCTACCGCCTCCTTGGTTATAAATTTAAGCTCTGATACCCTTATTCCC
>JAGBHP010000029.1 GCA_017935435.1 Clostridia bacterium
CCTCGAAATGAATCTTGATATGGCTAAATTCTATATTAAAAAATATAAAAAAGCACTTGTTGAAAACAAAAACTTTGAATATAAAGCATAAAAAAGCTTTTTAAGCTTCAACCCCCTAACCCCCAATCTTGGGGGCAAAAATGAAATCTTTTATGATATTCCGTCATTACAACAAAATGTTGTAATTTCCTACATAATAAAAAAATACCGTGCATATAAATTAACTTATGCACGGTATCTTAATTTACATCATTTTTTCTCTTAAATTCTCTATAACCTTTTTTTCTATTCTCGACACCTGAACCTGTGATATTCCCATTTTCTGCGCTATACGGCTTTGTGTTTCATCCTTAAAATAGCGCAGGTAAATCACCGTTTGCTCACGCTCGGGAAGTTTTTTTAAAAGCTCAAAAAGAGCGATTTTATTTACCGTGTCGTTTTCGTTATCCACCCCACCGCTAATTTTATCTATAAGCAAAAGCTTTTCATCGCTTTTTGACGGGGCATAAAGCGACTCAACGGGTTTTGTTGCCTCAAGCGAAAGCAAAATATCCTCGCTTTTTACACCAAGCACTTCAGATAGCTCGCTCACTTTTGCGTCTTTACCCGTATCATTTTTTATTTTATCCGCCACGGCTTTAATTTTTACCGCAAGTGTTTTGTGATTTCTTGACACTTTAATCAATCCGTCATCACGCAAAAAACGCTTGATTTCGCCCAAAATAAGCGGAACGGCATAGGTTGAAAACTTTAGTCCCAAAGTTAAATCAAAATTTTTTATAGCTTTAATTAAGCCAATTGCTCCTAATTGATACAAATCCTCAAGGTCATAGCCTCGAGATGTAAAACGCTTAGCAATGCTATATATAAGCCTTGAATTTTCACTCACCAATATTTCTTTTGCATCCTCATCGCCATTTTGCGCTCTTTTTAAAAGAGTCAGGTTTTTTTCCTGCAAAGACTCCATTATATCACTCCTTGTGGCCATTACTCTTTCCTATGTACTTTTTAAGTGTAACGGTAGTTCCTCTGCCGACGATTGACTCAATTTCAACGCTATCCATAAAACTCTCCATAACAGTAAATCCCATACCTGAGCGCTCGCAGTCAGGCGATGAGGTATATAAAGGCTCAAGAGCCTTTTTTATGTCCTCTATTCCCTTTCCCTCATCTGTTACCTTTACTGTAAGCTCGTTATCTAAAAGCTCGCAACAAAGCGTAACTATGCCTTTTTTATCACCGTATCCGTGGATTATTGCATTTGTTACCGCCTCAGAAACTGCCGTTTTTATATCCGCAATTTCTTCAACCGTAGGGTCAAGCTGAGCACAAAACGCAGATACCGCAACACGTGCAAGCGACTCGTTTTCAGACAGGCTCAAAAATTCAATCTTCATTTTATTTTTTACTTCTTTAATTTTCATTATCTTTTCCCTCCGCTTACTTTTTCAAATGCCTCGTCTTTGGTTTTAAAAATTCCAATAAACCTTTCAAGTCCCGACATTTTTACAATTCTTTCAATATTACCCTTTCCCACAATTACAGATACGCTTCCGCCAAGCGGTGCGACCAGCTTATATCTCCCCATTAAAAGTCCTATGCCCGAGCTATCCATAAAATCAAGCTGAGATAAGTCAATAATCAAATGATATATCCCCTTTTCATTTATCTTGTCTTCTATGAGATTTCTTATTTTTTCAGCATTGTGGTGGTCAAGCTCACCCAAAAGCCTTACTGATATTATTCCATGCCCTGTATTAATTTGTACTTTCAAGTAATTTTCCTCCTTAGTTTACAGTTTTTTCCATATATACTAATTATACAGGATTAGTATTCCCTCTTCCATAGCAAAATATAAGAGGTTTTGTCAAAAACTTAAAAAATTTTCGACAAAACCTCTTTTTTGTGAATATTTATATTGTTTTTACATAAGCGGAGCTAAAATTCTGTAAATTGACTCCTGAATTTTTCTAAATAAACTGCGTTTTTTAAACTCTTCGAGTTTTATTTCCCGACTGTTTAAAATATCATTTTCAAAAACGCCGTTGCATTTTTTTGCAAACTCTTCATTATAAATAAACGCCGTAACCTCAAAAGCAAGCGCAAATCCTCGAATATCCATATTCATACTGCCGATACTCGTGATATCATCATCCGAAACAACGGTTTTAGAGTGCAAAAATCCGTTATAACTATAAACCTTAACGCCCATACCTAAAAGCTCTTCGACGTAAGAAAGCGTCACGTGATAAACAAACTTTTTATCGGGCACGCCAGGAATCATAACCCTCACATCAACGCCCGACTCCACCGCTATACGAAGTGCATCCATAATACTGTCATCAGGGATAAAATAAGGCGTTTGAATGTAGAGTGTGTTTTTTGCCTTATGCATCATTTTTAAAACACTGTATTTAATCTGTTGCTTGGGACTGTCGGGGCCTGAGGACACTATTTGCAGAGCATAATTACCGCTTTTTTTTGGCTCTATGCAAAAATAACCTGCTACATCATCTTTATCCTTTATTTTTTCGCCCGTAAGATATGTCCAGTCGCTTAAAAACCTTAGCTGTAATGTAACAATGCTCGTTCCCGTTATCCTGATATGAGTATCTCTCCACGGTTTTTTGCGCTTATCTAAACTCTTATATTCATCGCCGATGTTTATTCCGCCGATATAGCCTATTTCGCCGTCAATTACCGCAATTTTTCTGTGATTTCTGTAATTAATGCGCAAAAGATTTATAATTTGATTTGGCAAGAATCTAACCACTCTTCCTCCTGCTTTTTCAAGCCTTTTAAAAGCAGTTTTTTTGGTCCTTATATTTCCAAAGCCGTCATAAATAAGCCTTACTTCAACGCCCTCACGTGCTTTTTCGCACAAAATATCTATTAGCTCATTTCCCACATTATCATTATTGAAAATATAGTACATAAGATGAATGTGCTTTTTTGCATTTTTAATATCCCTAAAAAGGCTTGCATACTTTTCCTTGCCCGACAAAAACAACTCAATATCGTTATTATTTGTATATAAACTGTCAGAACTGTTTATATTCATAACTATCATATCACGGTATTTTTTCAAAATCTCGTCATCGGGATTAAGATGCTTTATAATATCAAGCTGTTCTTTTAACACCTTTTCATATTCTTTATCCGCAAGTTGCTTTTGGCTGAATTTCTTTTCGGTAATGTACGTTCTTGCGCTTCCCACAAAAATGTATAACAAAAGACCGACCACAGGCACAAAAAGAAGGGTAAGTATCCACGCAATTGTACTGTCTGCACGTTTTCTTTCAATAAACAAA
This sequence comes from Clostridia bacterium, assembly GCA_017935435.1. Classification (GTDB taxonomy): domain Bacteria; phylum Bacillota; class Clostridia; order UBA1381; family UBA9506; genus RGIG9126. Next base: position 3,312 of record JAGBHP010000029.1, read on the forward strand.
ACCACAATTACCGCTATAAAATGCAAAAACACAATATAAGTCGGTATGTTACTCCAAATTGCAGACATTTTTACTCCCCTTTCAAAAACTCAAATAAAGCATCGATGCTTTTTTCCTCTAAATCCACAGCGCCCTCTTTTTCATAAATATCCCCAAGATAATGCGAATCCGAGCTTGTAATAATTCTTTTTTCCTTTAAATAAGGAAATTTCTGCGTCACGTGTTCTACATCTGTATTTTTAGAAATTTCAACGGTTTTAAACCCCAAATCATCAGGAATCATACCAAGGTTTGAAATTATACTGTAAGATGACTTGTCAACGTGCGCAGGAATTATAATTCCACCGCATTTTTTCACCTCAGGCACGGCATCATAAATCGAGCAGGTAAGGGCAGATACCAGCATCTGCTCTTCAAACCCCACAATTTCGTCATTTTCATCCATAAAAGCTTGCTGACCGAAAATATCCTCACGGTTTTTTATCCCCGAAAAGAACTTAGAGCTCCACGAGTAGAAATTTTCAGCATCCTCTATCGTTTTAAAAAGGCACACAAAATGAGCTTCCTCCGCCGTTTCAAGCTCCATTCCCGGAATTACGGTAACAGGGAAATTTTTTGAAACCTCAATCAGCGCACGTGCGTTTCCTACACTGTTATGGTCGGTAATCGCAATAAAATCAAGCCCCTTTAAAGCCGACATGCCCACAATATTATTCGGCGTCATATCCATATCCCCACAAGGAGAAAGCGCCGAATGTATATGTAAATCACAAAAAAAGCGCATTTTTTCACCTCTTTTAAGCAAAAAGGGACAAATAGACTGTTTTGCTATTTGTCCCCCTCTTTTTAAATTTTATTCTTCGCTTGCCGAAGCCGATTCTTCGCCTGTTGCTTCAATTGCTTCTCCATTTTCATCAAGCTCTTCATCTTCTGCTTCCTGTGCAAGCGCAATACTTACAACGCTGACACCGTCTGCCATACGCATCAGGCGCACGCCTTTTGTAAGTCTTCCGATTGTTGAGATTTCAGCCGTTTTCATTCTGATAACAGTGCCATCAGAAGAAATAAGCATCAAATCTTCACCATCTGCCACAACGCTCATACCTGCAACGTTACCCGTTGTCTGCGAAAGTCTGTATGTGTTTACACCCTTACCGCCACGGGTCTGAGTTTTATACTCTGAAAGGTCGGTTTTCTTGCCGTAACCGTTTTCAGTAACCACCAAAAGCTCTCCGCCTTCCGTTGCTACGCTCATAGCGATTACGTGGTCGCCCTCAGAAAGCTTAATACCACGAACACCGTGCGAAACTCTGCCCATAGGACGTACATCTTCTTCATTAAATCTTATGCACATACCGCCGTAGGTAGAAAGGATAACATCATTTTTACCATCGGTTAAGTTAACGTTTATAAGCTCATCATCTTCATCTAAGACAATAGCCGCCAAACCGCCTTTTCTTGACGTATTGTAGCTTAAAAGGTCAGTTTTCTTAACAACACCCTTTTTAGTTGCAAAGAACAGGAATTTACCCTCCTCAAAGGTTTTTAACGGAATTGCTGCCGTAACCTTTTCACCGGGCTCAAGCTGCAAGAGGTTTACAATTGCAGTACCCTTTGCCTGTCTTCCGCTTTCGGGAATTTCGTAAGCTTTAAGTCTATATACTCTACCCTTTGAGGTAAAGAACATAACATAATTATGAGTAGAAGTTGTAAAGATTTTCTCAACAAAGTCCTCTTCACGTGTTGTAATACCCATAATACCTCTTCCGCCACGTCTTTGCGCCTTGTAGGTATCGGTAGGAAGTCTTTTTACGTAGCCAAAATGCGTAAGAGTGATTACGACATCTTCTTCCTCGATTAAGTCCTCAATATCAATTTCGTCAGCAAATGCAGTAATTTCACTTCTTCTTGCATCGCCGTATTTTTCTTTGATTTCCAAAAGCTCTTCTTTGATGATATCAAGCACCATGCTCTCATTTTCAAGCACTTTTGTAAGGTATTCAATCTGTGCCATAAGTTCTGCGTACTCTGCGTCAATCTTTTCACGCTCTAACCCTTGCAAACGTCTTAATTGCATCTCCAGAATTGCCTGAGCCTGAATTTCCGAAAGACCGAATTTTTCCATTAAGCGCTGTTTTGCATCGTTATAGCTTTCACGAATGGTTTTAATAACCTCGTCAATATTATCTATCGCAATTCTAAGTCCCTCTAAGATGTGGGCACGTGCCTTTGCTTTCTTTAAGTCAAACTCCGAACGTCTGCGGATTACGCTTTCCTGGAATTTTATATATTCATCAAGTATCTGACGAAGTGTAAGCACCTTCGGCTCGCCGTTTACAATCGCAAGCAGGATAATGCTGAAGGTTTCCTGAAGCTGAGTATATTTATAGAGCTGATTTAAGATAACGCTTGCATTTGCATCACGCTTTAGCTCTATTACCATTCTCATACCGTCACGGTCAGACTCATCTCTGAGGTCTGAAATTCCCTCAACTCTCTTATCTTTAACGAGTTCTGCGATTTTTTCAATTAAACGTGCTTTATTTACCTGATACGGAAGCTCTGTTACAACAATTCTCTGGCGGTCAGCCGTCATCTGCTCGATTTCCGTTCTTGCACGCATATAAATTTTACCACGGCCCGTAGTATACGCATCCCTGATGCCGTTTAGACCCATTATAATACCCGCAGTCGGGAAATCAGGGCCTTTAATATAGCTTAAAAGCTCGTCTGTTTCAATTTCGGGATTATCGATAGTTGCAACAATACCGTCAATTACCTCGCTTAAATTGTGAGGCGGAATATTTGTTGCCATACCAACGGCAATACCTGACGAGCCGTTAACTAAGAGATTAGGAAATCTCGAAGGAAGAGTTAATGGCTCTTTTCTGCTTTCATCATAGTTAGGCTGAAAATCTACGGTATCTTTTTCGATATCCGTAAGCATTTCCATAGCAATTTTAGAAAGCTTAGACTCGGTATAACGGTAAGCAGCCGGGGGGTCACCATCGACACTACCGAAGTTACCCTGACCTGTAATTAAAGGATAGCGCATCGAAAAGTCTTGAGCTAAACGCACGAGTGCATCGTAGACAGATGCATCACCATGCGGATGATATTTACCCAAAACGTCACCGACAGTTGCCGCACATTTCTTAAACGGCTTATCGTTTGTGATACCTGCTTCATACATCGTATACAAAATACGCTTATGAACAGGCTTTAAACCGTCCCTTACATCAGGAAGCGCACGGCCTACGATAACGCTCATTGAATAGTCAATATATGACTTTTTCATTTCTTTAACGAGGTCTACGTCAAATATATTCTGATTATTTACTATATTTTCATTTTCATTCATTGTACAAAATCTGCCTTTCTGACATTTTTCTTGAGAATTTATACATCAAGATTTGTTACGTACCTTGCATTTTCCTGAATAAACTCACGTCTTGGCTCAACCGCATCGCCCATGAGAATTGTAAATATTTCATCGGCAATTTTAGCATCCTCTAAGCGCACACGGAGCATTTTTCTTGTTTCGGGATTAATTGTTGTTTCCCAAAGCTGCTCGGGGTTCATTTCACCAAGACCTTTGTAGCGCTGGATTTTGCCTTCGCCGTCAAACTCTGCCATAACACGTGCAAGCTCATCGTCATCATATGCATAAACCTCTTTTTTGCCCTTTGAAACCTTGTAAAGCGGAGGCTGGGCTAAGTATACATATCCGCCCTCAATTAACGGTCTCATAAAGCGGAAGAAAAATGTTAAAAGAAGCGTTCTGATATGCGAGCCGTCAACATCGGCATCGGCCATTATGATTACTTTATGATATCTTAATTTTTCTACGTTAAAATCTTCGCCTATTCCGGCTCCTAAAGCCATAATTACAGGAAGAAGCTTATCGTTTCCGTAAACACGGTCAAGGCGGGCTTTTTCAACGTTAAGCATTTTACCCCAAAGCGGAAGGATTGCCTGATACGCACGGTCACGTCCGTTTTTAGCTGAGCCTCCTGCCGAATCTCCCTCGACGATAAATATCTCGGTTTTTGCCGGGTCTCTGTCAGAGCAGTCTGCAAGCTTACCGGGAAGAGTTGAGCTTTCTAGCGCCGTCTTTCTTCTCGTTAAATCTCTTGCTTTTCTTGCAGCTTCTCTGGCTCTTGCTGCCGTAAGCGCCTTTTCAATAATAATTTTACCAACCTGAGGATGCTCTTCTAAGAATGTGTCAAGCCCCTCTGCTGTAATCGACTCGGTAAGACCTCGAACTTCGCTGTTTCCGAGCTTCGTTTTGGTCTGACCCTCAAACTGTGCCTCTAAAACCTTAACAGAAATGATTGCAGTAAGACCCTCACGTGCATCTTCACCGCTTAATGTTTTATCTGCTTCTTTTATTAAGTTATGCTTTTTAGCATAATCGTTTAAAACACGAGTGAGTGCAGTTTTAAAGCCTGTTTCGTGAGTTCCGCCCTCGGTTGTGTTGATGTTATTTGCAAAGCTTGTGATGCTTTCTGTGTATGAATCGTTATACTGCATAGCAATTTCAAGCACAACATCATTTTTCTCTGCTTCAAAATAAATAACCTCAGGATGAAGCGGAGTTTTTGCACGGTTTAAGTATTCAACGAATGAGCAAATTCCTCCGTCATACTTAAATTCTTTAGAAATCGGCTCCTCGCCTCGTTTGTCTTCTAATATAATACGTATTCCCTTATTTAAGAAAGCCTGTTCTCTGAGTCTTGTAAGAAGCACATCGTATTCATATTCAAGTGTTTCAAAAATTTCATCGTCAGCTAAAAACGTAACCTTTGTTCCCGTCTTTTTGGTGTCGCCGATAATTTTAAGCGGACCTGTTGACTTACCGCCCTCATAACGCTGAAAATGTACGTGCTCACCATCTGAAACCTCAACCTCTAAATATTTAGAAAGAGCATTTACGACAGAAGCACCAACGCCGTGCAGACCGCCCGACACCTTATATCCGCCGCCGCCGAATTTACCGCCTGCGTGAAGCACAGTAAATACAACCTCAACCGCAGGAATACCCATTTTCGGGTGCATTCCGACAGGGATACCGCGTCCGTTATCCTCAACAGTAATAATATTTCCTTCATTAATTGTTACGGTAATTGTGTCACAATATCCGGCAAGAGCCTCGTCGATACTATTATCCACAATTTCGTAAACCAAGTGGTGCAAGCCTCGGCTAGATGTTGAACCAATGTACATACCCGGTCTTTTTTTAACCGCTTCCAAGCCCTCTAAGACTTGAATTTGGGTTTCGTCGTAACTTGTACTGACCTTATTTTCCATAACGAATAGCCTCCTGATTTTTTAAGACAGAAAAAACGTCGTTTTTTCTGTCGCTCTCAAAAATACGTCTGAAATCATTATAACATATTTACCCATAAAAATCAAGTTTTTTATCTAAAAAAGATTACAGAGCGTTTTTTGAGAACATTTTTGTTTTTCTTTGTAATTTTTCAAACAAAAAAACGACGCAAATTTTAATTTGCGCCGTTTTTGCTATTTATTTTATAAGGATTGTATAATCTAGATGCAACGCATCAAAGGCTCCCTTGTACCCAATGGGGCAGGCTCTGTAAAGGGAGCTGTCAACGAAGTTGACTGAGGGATTGTTTAACTGCATTATCAACAAGCATACAAACTCCCTCAAAGTTCTTCAAAACATCAAGATTTGATATTCTTATAACCTTTATCCCGAACTGTTTTAAATACTCAGTTCTTTTTTCATCATTAATAAGTCCTTCATCTTCATAATGCTGAGAACCATCTAATTCTATAACAACATCTGCTTTAGCGCAATAAAAATCTGCTATGTATTTTCCCAACACTTTTTGTCTGGTGAATTTCTCAGGGTAATTTCTTAAAAAATCATACCACAAATGTCTTTCTTCTTTTGTCATATTCTTTCTTAGTTTCTTTGCAAACGGAACTATTTTTCTATTATGTTTTCTATCCATTCACAACCCCTCCGAGTTTGCTTCGCAAACCCACCTCCCCTTACACAGGGGAGGCTTTTTCGGAAATCTTTATAACTTCGCTTCAAGCAAGGACTTAATAACTGCAGGGTCGCCTGCGCCCTTTAATTCCTTCATACAAGCACCGAAAAGTGCCTGAAGAGCTTTAACCTTGCCGTTTTTATAGTCGGTAACTGCCTGAGTATTTTCAGCAATTACTTTTTCGATAACAGTTTCAATCTGAGAAGAATCAAACTTTTTATCAAGACCGTTTTCCTTGCAGAACTCTGCAGGGTCAACATCATTTTCTACAACCGCAATAAGAATCTTTTTACCTGCGTTGCGGTTAATGTCGCCGCTATCTACCATTTTTATAATAGCATAAAGCTTTTCTGCAGTTATTGTAAGGTCATTTAAGCTTTTTCCGTCTTTTCTGAGGATACCTGCGCAGTCGGTTAAAATCCACGCAGCCGCATCTTTTGCACGGGCACCCTTTTCTACTACGTCATCTAAGAGCTTGCTTATCTTATGGTTTGAAATAAGCATATCAATTTCTTTATCAGAAATTCCTGCGAGGCGATAATCTTCTGCCTTTTCATCAACTGCTTCAGGCTTATTTGCTTTAATCTCTTCGAGCCATTCATCGTCAATTACAATCGGCATAAGGTTTGCATCAGGGAAATAACGGTAGTCAGCCTCGGTTTCTTTGTTACGCATAGCAAAGGTTTTTCCGCTTGCATCATCAAAGCGTCTTGTTTCCTGAACTAATTCTTCCGTTTCAAATTCTATTGCATCAATATGACGCTGAGCCTCATAGCGAATAGCTTTTTCGATAGCTTCAAATGAGCTCATATTCTTAATTTCTGTACGAACGCCAAATTTTTCGCTTCCCTCGGGGCGAACAGAAATATTTACGTCACAACGCATAGCGCCCTCTTCGCACTCTGAAATTCCGCCCGAGCGGAACATTGATTTTAACTTATTTAAGTAAGTTACAACCTCTTCGGCGCTTCTAAAGTCAGGCTGTGTAACAATTTCGATTAAAGGCACACTTGTGCGGTTAAAGTCAACATATGAATATTTACCGCCGTGAACAAGCTTACCTGCATCTTCTTCCATATGAATCTGCTTAATGCGGATGTCACGTGCGCCCCCTGATGTTTTAAGCGATACAAGACCGTTTGTGCATATCGGGTGATTAAGCTGAGTTATCTGATATGCGCACGGAAGGTCGGGATAGTAGTAATTTTTCTTGTCAAAGGTTGTGTATCTGCTGATTTCGCAGTTAAGCATAAGACCTGCAGTTACTGCAAGCTCTACCACACGCTTATTCATAACAGGAAGCATACCGGGCATACCGCTGCACGCAGGGCAAACACAGTCATTTGCTTCTTTCGGTGATGAATGTCCTCCGCAGGAGCAGAAAATTTTAGAATTTGTATCAAGCTCAACGTGTGTTTCTAAGCCAATAACGAGTTCGTAATTCATATTATTTGCCCTCCTTCTCTGCGCTATAAGCCAGGCTCAAAAGCGTAGCTTCGCTAAAATGCTTACCCATAAGCTGAACGCCGCAGGTTGAAAGTGCGGGGATACCGATTAAGTTGGCAAGTGCAGTGAATTTACTCTCTTCAAAAACCTTTGCAAAAGCGTCTGAAATTTCGTAGCTTTCGTACGAAGCCTTACTGCATACAGGTGTAAGAATTGCATCGTATGAATTCATAAGCTCATCAAATTTTTCTTTGATTACACGGCGCACCTTCAGGGATTTATCGTAGCAATCCTCGTATCTTCCCTTAGATAAAACATCAGAGCCGTATAAAATTACTGCTTTTGTTAAGAAATTAAAGCCTTCTGTTCTTGAATTTACGTATAATTCGTCAATATTTTTATATTCTTTTGCACGATAGCCGAATTTTACGCCGTCATAACGTGAAACATTGTTACAGGTTTCAGCCGTCATTAAAATCTGCCAAGCAGTATTTACAACATCAAAAACATCAAAAGATATTTCTTCTACTGTAACACCGTTTTTCTTTAAATTATCAGCAAAAGCTTTGATTTTTTCTTGTGTTTTTTCATCTGCAGCACTCAAAAGCTCTTTTATAATTGCAACTTTTTTGCCCGAAACATCACCAATAGAATAATCGTAAGAATCATTTTTAAGGCTTGTGCCATCTTTATCATCGTGACCTGCGATCGTCTCCATAATTTCTTTTATAGCTTTAGCGCCGTCTGCGTAAACACCAATCTGTTCGCCCGATGCTGCGCACGAAATTACGCCATAGCGTGAAACTGTGCCATATGTGGGCTTTAAAAAGCTTACGTTTGAAACCGCAGCAGCTCTTCTTGTTGCGCCGTTTAAGTCAACGCCCAATGCCGCTTTAACCTCGCCGGATTTAACAAGCTCTGCCGCAGCACCTTTTAAATCAGTTTCTTTTTCAGCATAGTAAGAAAATTCACCCAAAAGGTCAAGACCAAATTCACCGACGTGGGTTTTTCCTGAAATCTTATAGCCTTTTTCTTCTAAACGAGTAACCGCCTCTGCACTAAAAAGCGGAACAAAGCCTTCCAAAATTTTAGAGCCTGCTAAAGCCTCAATATCCTTTACTAAAATCGTATCATCAACTGCGATATTACCGCCGTCTGTCTTTACATTATAATATTTCATTTTACCCACCTCACTTTACAAGTCTTGGTACCTGCCAGCTGTCTTCACTGCGTTCAGGAGCGCCAGTAAGAATACTTTCTCTTGTAAACGGCTGACTGCGCACATCTTCACGCAAAACGTTTGTCATTGGCATAACGTGTACCATAGGTTCAACATTTTCGGTATCTATACTTTTAAGAATCTGCTCTTTTTCGTTCATTTCCTTAAAGATTTCCTGCATTTTCTTTTCTTCGTCATCGGTGAGCGAAAGCTGATTAAGCTGCTGTGCATTAGAAAACGTAGAGCGTTTTCCCGCTGACTGCTTAGCAGCATTAGGCGTTCCTGCAACTCTTCCTGCAAGAGCCGATGTGCTTCCTAAAAGGTGAACATCTTCAAGCTGCTGATTTGTAACCATACTCGGTGCACCCAAGAGTAAATCCTGTGCGTTACCGTTAAGCGGAAATGCAATAACATCAAGGATTTTTTCTTCATCTGTAAGAAGCATTACTATTCTGTCAATACCCGGTGCCATACCTGCATGAGGCGGTGCGCCGTACTGGAACGCAGTATAAAGTGCGTTAAAGCGTTTTTTAAGCTCATCTTCAGAATAGCCTGCAATTTCAAACGCTTTCTTCATAATATCAATATCGTGGTTACGGACAGCACCCGATGCAAGCTCAATTCCGTTACCAACCAAGTCATACTGATATGCTAAAACCTCGGTAGGCTCTTTATTTAAAAGTGCATCCATTCCACCCTGAGGCATTGAGAACGGGTTATGAGTAAATATCGTTTCGCCTGTTTCTTCGTCATTTTCATACATCGGGAAGTCTATAACAAAGCAGAACTCAAACGAATCGTCTTTAATTAAATCAAGCTGTTCTTTTCCTGCAAGCCATGTGCGGATAAGACCTGCTTTTTTCTCGGTATCATTTTTCTTGTCATCACAGATAAAGAAGAGAGTTTCGCCCTCTTTAACTCCTGTAAGGCTTATAATCTCAGTCTTTTGGGCATCAGAGAGGAATTTGGCAATAGGTCCTGCAAAAGCACCTTCTTTAAGCGTAATATAGCCAAGACCGCCAAGGCCAACCTCAGGAGAGGTCGCAAATTTAAGCGAATCTTCAAAGAATTTTTTAGATTTTCCGGCACAGTTTGCAACAATACCACGAACAGGTTTTCCCTTAAACGCAGGGAAATCAACGCCTGCAAAAAAGTCCGTCAAATCGCATATAATAAGCGGATTTCTAAGGTCAGGCTTATCCGAGCCGTAGTACATCATAGCGTCAGCATAGGTTATACGGCGGAAAGGCTTAGGCGATATTTTTTTATCTGAAAATTTTGTAAATGTATCGTAGATAACATCTTCGCACACCTCTAAAACCTCGTCCTGAGTTGCAAAAGCCATTTCAAAGTCGAGCTGATAAAATTCACCGGGCGAACGGTCAGCACGTGCGTCTTCATCACGGAAGCAGGGCGCAATCTGGAAATATCTGTCAAACCCCGACACCATTAAAAGCTGTTTAAACTGCTGAGGTGCCTGAGGAAGAGCATAGAATTTTCCCGGATGCTTACGGCTCGGAACTAAAAAGTCACGAGCGCCTTCAGGTGAAGATGCAGTTAAAATAGGCGTCTGCATATCAAGAAAGCCTTTAGCTTCCATTTTATTTCTCAAATGGCGGATAATCTGCGAACGTTTAACTAAATTATCATGATTTTTAGGATTACGAAGGTCTAAATAGCGGTATTTAAGACGAAGCTCATCTTTGCTCTGTCTTGATGCGCGAACATCAAACGGAAGCTTATTTAAGCTTTTTCCCAGAATTTGAAGGCTGTCAGCTACAAGCTCAACCTTTCCTGTTTCAATTTTTTCATTAACCGTTTCTTCGCTTCTTTTTTCAACGATACCGCTTACCGAAATTACGGTTTCACGGTTTACGTCACGAACAAGCTCTTCGTTGTGAACAACCACCTGTGTTACACCGGTATAGTCACGAAGGTCAATAAAAATAACACCTCCGTGGTCACGCACGACATCAACCCAGCCGGCAAGCGACACAGTTTTGCCGATGTGTTCGTCACGTATGTCGTTACAAAATAGTGTTCTGTACATGGTTATTACCTCCCTGTTTTATGGTAAATAAAAATCCCGGAAATATTTTTTAAAAAAATATTTCCGGGACGAGTAAACAAAAATTTAACCCGCGGTGCCACCCGCATTGACATATAATTTATATATGCCCTCTTTTATATTGAACTGTAAATATCGGAGCGTTCCCAAGCTTACTACTCATCCCAAATGCGCTCTCAGTCCGTGACACACTCTCCCTGGCGGATTTTCCATGAAAGCCGAGTTTCCGTAAAACATTATAACAAAAAAATTTTTACTTGTCAATATTTTATCCACAAGAAATTATAATATGCAAATATTAAAATTTCACAGTAAAATTTCTTCAAGTGTTCTTTTCGGCACATTTAAGATGCCGTTTTCGTCTTTAAAATATTTAATACTGTCTGTTTTATCGACAAAAACAGGTGTTTCAGCTTTTTTACCGAGCGCCAAAACGCACAAAAGCTTAATATTTTCAGGAAACTTTAAAATTTCGCTGATTTTTTTATAATCAATCGCCTGCATCCAGCACGAGCCGACTCCTTCACTTTCAGCAAGCAAAATCATCGACATAACCGCCGCACCCATATCGCCTTCAAAGCCTTCCTTTTTAATATCGGTATCTGCGCACACCGCAATGTATGCCGTAGGCTCTTCTCCCTTTTTGGGATTTCCCTCGGGAGCGATATATGCCGCCCATTTCACACACTCAAAAATTTCGCTTACGGTTTTTTCATCATTTACGATCTTATATTTAAGCGGCTGAAGGTTTGCGCCGCTCGGAGCAAGACGTGCAGCAGATACATATTTTTTTAAAATATCCTCGGAAAGTTTTTCAGGCAAAAATTTTCTTACAGTTCTTCTTTTACTTATAAGCTCATAAATATTCATTGAAGCATCTCCTTTGATTTTCTTTATTATATTATAAAATATTTTCCATAAAATGTAAACCTTTGTTTTATCTTTTATTGCACATATTTATTAGGAAGAATTTTTTAATTTTTTTGCAAAAAGAAAAAAAAGTCTTTACTTTTTTGCAAAATTGTAGTAGTGTATATAATAGAGCTTATTTTTCGGGGAGGATTTTAAATGACAGAAACTAAGTACTGGTTGTGGCTTTCTCTTGCCCTCGGTTCGGTCAGCAGGCGCATTACTGCTGTTTTAGAAAGCTTCGACAGTCCGCAGGAGGTTTATGAATGTCACGACAAAAATGTTTTTTCTGCCATAGAAGGTCTTGACAAGAAAAATGTAGCTGCACTTTTAGATAAATCTACCGATAAAGTTGAAGAAGTCTGGGAATTATGTAAAAATAAAGGGATAAGAATTTTAACATATTCCTCTCCCTTTTACCCCGAAAGCTTAACTAATATCTATGACCCGCCTTACGTGCTTTATGTAAGATGCAAGGAAAAAATTAATTTAAACAATTATCTTAAAATCGCTATGGTGGGTAATCGTTCATCAACTGAGTATGGCGATGCCGCCGCCACCCAGCTTGCGTATGATATTTCTCTTTGCGGAGCTTTGGTTGTAAGCGGTATGGCAGAGGGTATTGACGGAGCATCTCACAAGGGTGCACTTTTAGCAGGCGCACCAACCGTTGCAGTTTTAGGAAGCGGCGTTGATGTGTGCTATCCGACATTTCACAAAAATATTTATGAACGTATAATTGAAAATGGTATGGTTATCTCGGAATTTCCTCCGGGAACGCCGCCGTATCCACATAATTTTCCAATAAGAAACCGTATTATAAGCGGTCTTTGTGAGGCTACTGTTGTGGTTGAGGCTCCTCTTTCAAGCGGTTCGCTCATTACGGCAGATTTAGCATTAGAGCAAGGCAGAGAGGTTTTTGCAGTTCCGGGCGATATTGATAAGCCTCGTTGTGCAGGTACGAATAATTTGATAAAACAAGGTGCAAAAATAGTTACTGAAGGCTATGACGTTATTAAAGAGTTTGCAGACCTTTACAGTAACGTAACCTTATCACCCCAAGAGGTAAAAACTGCGCCCGAAGCAAAAGCAAATCCTCAAAAAGAGGAGATAGAAAGTTACGCCCAGCCAAAAGAAACAAAAGAGGCAAAAAAAGCTGAAAAGAAAGAAAAATCAAAGGAAACACCTGAAATTTCATTAAACCCTTCCTCGTTTTTAACAGTGGATGACAGCGACGAGGAGGCAGATTTCAGCAAAAACGTAACCTCTGCTGAGCAGGCGATTTTAGATAACTTAATGCTTTCGCCAATCCATATAGACAGGCTTTGCGAAATAACAGGTCTTTCGCCGCATATGGCAAATTCAAGCCTGACACTTTTGGAAATGCGTGGACTTGTAAAATCACACCCCGGGAAAAATTTTTCCCTCAAGGTTTAATTATATAGTAACAGGAGAGTAAAAATGGCATCAAATTTAGTGATAGTTGAGTCGCCTGCAAAGGCGAAAACAATCAAACAATACCTCGGCAAAAATTACAGCGTAATCGCATCAATGGGTCACGTAAGAGATTTGCCCAAAAGTCAGATGGGTATTGATTTTGAAAACGATTTTCAGCCAAAATACATTACAATTCGCGGAAAAGGCGACCTTATAACAAAGCTTAAAAAAGAAGCAAAAAACGCTTCTAAAGTATATCTTGCAACTGACCCTGACCGCGAGGGTGAGGCTATTTCGTGGCATTTGGCACAGCTTCTTGATATTCCTGAAAGCTCAAAATGCCGTATAACCTTTAATGAAATTACAAAAAATGCGGTTAAAAACGCAATTAAAGAGCCAAGGGAAATCAACAAAAATTTAGTTGACGCTCAGCAGGCAAGACGTGTACTTGACCGAATTGTAGGCTACAAAATCAGCCCTATTTTATGGAAAAAGGTTAAAAAAGGTCTGTCAGCCGGTCGTGTTCAGTCTGTTACAACAAAGCTTATATGTGACAGAGAAGAGGAAATTGACAATTTCGTTCCCGAAGAATTCTGGACAATTATTGCAAATCTTGCACTTAATTCAAAAGATAAATTCTCTGCGTCATTTTACGGCAAGAGCGGAAAAAAATTCATTCCGCAAACAAAAGAGCAGACGCAGAAAATTTTAGACGATTTAAAAAATGAAGAGTTTATCGTAAACTCTGTTAAAATGAGCGAGAAAAAGCGTCATCCCGCACCGCCGTTTATTACAAGTACACTTCAGCAGGAGGCATCAAGAAAGCTTGGTTTTACCGTTAAGCGTACTATGATGGCGGCTCAGCAGTTATATGAAGGTGTTGAAGTAAAAGGTCACGGCACAATTGGTTTAATCACCTATATGAGAACCGACTCACTCAGAATCGCAAACGAAGCACTTGTTTCTGTTCGTGACTATATTAAAGACTCCTATGGTGAAAGCAATCTTCCCAAAGCTCCTCGCACTTATAAATCAAAAGGAAACGCTCAAGACGCACACGAAGCAATTCGTCCTTCTTACGTTACCATTACTCCGCAGGAAGCAAAGGCATCACTGACTCCCGATATGTATAAGCTCTATAAGCTTATCTGGGAAAGATTTGTCGCATCTCAAATGGAAAGCGCAGTTTATGATACAATAAGTGCCGATATTACGGCAGGAAAGTATCTTTTCAAGGCAAACGGCTCTAAAATAAAGTTTAAAGGCTTTATGACACTTTACGTTGAGGGCAGAGATGACGGAAGTGAAGAAAAGGACACTCGCTTACCGCAAATGAGTGACGGCGATAAGCTCAGCCTGATTGACTTAAAAGACGAACAACACTTTACTCAGCCTCCTCAGCGTTATACAGAAGCAAGCTTAATTCACGCTTTAGAGGAAATGGGAATCGGAAGACCGAGTACCTATGCCCCGACAATTACCACAATCACCGCACGTGGTTATGTTGGACGTGAGAAAAAACAGCTTTACCCCACAGAGCTTGGAAAAGTTGTAAACGATATAATGAAAAATTATTTTGAAATGATTGCCGATGTAAAGTTTACTGCCAATATGGAAGAAGAGCTTGACGGCGTTGAAGACGGAAGCACCGAATGGGTAGAGATTATGAAAACCTTCTACGCTCCGTTTGAAGCTGTTCTTTCGCGCGCAGAGGAAGAAATCAGTAAAATCAAGGTTTCAGACGAGGTTTCTGATGTAATCTGCGAAAAGTGCGGCAGAAACATGGTCTATAAAATGGGTCGTTTCGGCAAATTCCTTGCCTGCCCAGGCTTCCCCGAATGCAGAAACACCAAAGCTATCGTTGTTGAAACGGGCGCTTTTTGCCCCAAATGCGGTGGCAAAATCTTAGAAAAGAAATCTGCACGAGGAAAAATATATTACGGATGCGAAAAAAATCCCGAATGTGATTTTATGTCTTGGGACGCTCCCGTAAAAGACGAAAAATGCCCTGCTTGCGGCGGTCTGTTGCTTGCTAAAAAAGGTAAAAACGCTAAAATCGTATGCGCAAATGAAAATTGTGATTTTGAAAAAATAGCAGATAAAAAGAAAAAGTAATAATAAAGAGGGCGTTTAAAAAGTCAAGTTGTACTTTTTAAACGCCCTCTTTTTTAGGGGATAGGAAAAAAGCTTTGGAACCCGCAAACTGAGCCAAAGCTTTAGCTTTGGGGTACCCGAAGTCGTACGATGGTACGACGAGAGGCGAAGTTTGTTAATAGCAAGAAAAGATTTAATTTTACGAAAAATCGAAAATATTCGATTTTTCTTCATTGTTTTTTATGCTTTATAACAACTGGTATAGTTATTTTTACGTGGATTGTCTTCTTTTCTTGCGTTCCGATAGTTTAACATCCCCTGCGTTTTAGTGATTAATTTGCATAAACCTCAAGCTCATTACCATTAAAATCTGCAACAATTGTTTCATTTTCCTTTACGTTTCCTGAAATAATGAGTTTTGCGACCTTCGTTTCGAGCTTTGCCTGCATAAAGCGTTTCAGCGGGCGTGCACCATAAACCGCATCATATCCGTTTTCGCAGATATATTGCTTAGCGTTTTCCGTAAGTTCTAAGGAGAGTTGTTTTTCAGCAAGACGTTTTTTCAAATCTTCAGCTAACAAATCAACAATTTTATAAATTTCCTCTTTTTTAAGCGGTTTATAGAATACGATGTCATCAAGTCTGTTTAAAAATTCGGGGCGAAAGCTTGCTTTTAAAATCTGTGAAACCTTTTCTTTGGCATCCTCACTTATTTCTCCGCTATCATCAATACCCTCTAAAATAAACTCCGAGCCTAAGTTTGACGTAAGAATAATTACCGTATTTTTAAAATCTACGCATCTTCCTTGTGAGTCGGTAATTCTTCCATCATCTAAAACCTGTAAAAGCACATTAAACACATCGGGGTGCGCTTTTTCGATTTCATCAAACAAAACAACGCTATAAGGTCTTCTTCTCACCGCTTCGGTAAGCTGACCGCCCTCTTCATATCCCACATATCCGGGAGGTGCGCCGATTAAGCGTGAAACAGAAAATTTCTCCATATATTCGCTCATATCAATTCTTACCATATTATTTTCATCATCAAAAAGCGTTTCGGCAAGAGTTTTTGCAAGCTCCGTTTTACCAACACCCGTAGGACCCATAAATAAAAATGAGCCAATCGGTCTTTTGGGGTCTTTAATTCCTGCCCTTGAGCGCAGTATCGCCTCTGTTACCTTTGTTACCGCCTCATCCTGACCTATCACCCTTTTATGCAGGATTTCTTCTAAGCGCAAAAGCTTTTCTCTTTCGCCCTCAAGCAACTTTTCAACAGGAATACCTGTCCATCTGCCTACAATTTTTGAAATTTCTTCTTCCGTAACCTTATCTCTTAAAAGTGAGGAATGTTTTGCTTCTTCTGCTATCTTTTCCTCTTCTTCAAGTTCCTTTTTAAGCTCGGGCAATTTGCCATATTTAAGCTCTGCCGCACGGTTAAGCTCATATCCTCTTTCTGCCGCCTCAATATCTGCATTTACTCTTTCAATTTCCTCTCTTAGCTTTTGCACCTTAGCTATGGCACTTTTTTCATTCTCCCATTTTGCTTTCATTGCAGAAAAAGAGTCTTTAAGTTCCGAAAGCTCTGCCCTGATTTCTTCAAGATGCTCTTTTGAGAGGTTGTCTTTTTCTTTTTTTAGTGCCGCCTCTTCTATTTCAAGCTGCATAATTTTATGCGAAATTTCATCAAGCTCTGCAGGCATCGAGTCAATCTCGGTTTTAATCATAGCGCAGGCTTCGTCGATTAAGTCAATTGCTTTATCGGGCAAAAATCTATCCGTTATATAACGGTCAGAAAGGGTTGCCGCCGCAATTATCGCATTATCCTGAATTTTTACGCCGTGAAAAACCTCATACCTTTCCTTTAAGCCCCTTAGTATCGAAATTGTATCAGCAACGTCAGGCTCTTCGACCAAAACGGGCTGAAAACGGCGCTCGAGTGCTGCATCCTTTTCGATATATTTTCTGTATTCATCAAGCGTGGTTGCACCGATGCAATGAAGCTCACCACGAGCAAGCAGCGGTTTTAAAAGGTTTCCTGCATCCATCGAGCCTTCCGTTTTTCCTGCGCCAACTATCGTGTGAAGCTCATCTATAAACAGAATTATGCGCCCATCACTCTTTTTAATCTCATTTAAAACGGCTTTTAAGCGTTCTTCAAACTCGCCACGGAATTTTGCGCCTGCAATCAGCGCTCCCATATCAAGCGAAAAAACTGTTCTTTCCTTTAAATTTTCAGGAACGTCACCATTTACAATTCTTATCGCCAAGCCTTCCGCAATCGCAGTTTTTCCGACACCGGGTTCACCTATTAAAACAGGGTTGTTTTTTGTTTTTCTTGAAAGTATTCTTATAACATTTCTTATTTCCGCATCTCTACCTATAACGGGGTCGAGTTTGTGGTTTTTTGCCATTTCAACTAAATCTTGACCGTATTTTTTGAGTGCATCATAGGTATTTTCGGGATTATCCGATGTTACCCTCGTGTTTCCTCTGACATCAGAAAGAGCTTTTAAAAATTTATCCTTTGTAATAGCAAAAAGCTTAAAGCAATCTTTAATTTCGGAATTTGCCTTATCTAAAAGAGCCAAAAACAGATGCTCAACCGAAATATATTCATCCTTCATTTTAGATGCTGTTTTTTCAGCCTCTAAAAGCACCTTGTCAACGTCTTGCGAAACGTAAATTTTGCCCTGTTCGTGACTTGCACCCGTAATTTTCGGCAATTTTCCCACCATAGAATTTGCACTTGCCAAAACTGCGTTGCAATCTATTCCCATTTTAGTTATAAGACCTGAAATAAGCCCGTTTTCCTGAGAAAGCATCGCAAGCAAAAGGTGCGCCTGCTCAATTTGCGTGTTTGCGTTTTCTACGGCTAAGTTTTGCGACATTTCAATGACTTCAAGTGATTTTTGTGTAAATTTTTGTGCATTCATAAACGTAACCTCCTTACACTATAAACGTATTGTTGCTTGCAAATTTTAAATATTCATTTTCAATATTTACAAAAACCTGATTTTCATTTCCCAGATTTTTAAAATACAGTTTTATCGACCAGTCGAGCAGTTTAATGTATTCAGCAACCACTCTGCCCACAATTTCAGCCTCAGCCGCCCTGATATTTTTGGGAAGCTTTAGCTTTCTTATATATTTTCCGTCAGAAATTTCTGCCTCAACCCCTCCTGAAAAAGCATCTCCTGCCAGAGAGTTTTCCAAATTATGCCACATCTTAAAAAAAATATTTACATAATAAATAAACTCTCTGCTTTGCGTGCGAAATGCCGCCTTTATTTCACCGAAAGGATTTGACGTTAAATCAAGCACCGCAAAGCTATACCTCACCGTAGGGTTATATTTATAGGAAATCGGACTTCTTACTGATATAATAGAGTCCCCCTCGCTTGCAACCGATAAATATTTCATTGCGCCGATTATTTTCGATATTTCAGAAAACGCATTTTGCGTTCTTTGCTGCGGCGTAGTAAACGACACGTGCTGAGCCAGAATAGAATTAATCAGATTAGAACGGCTAAGTCCCAATCTTCCTGCTTCTTTATCTATTTCCTCAATTACCTCATCCATAAGCACTAAGCTATAAACACTTTTTCCCATAATCATCTCTCCTTACGAATAAATCTTATCACTTTCGATATAATTTGTCAAACGAATTATATAATTTACCACACGAATTAATATTTTATTCACACAAAATACATTTTCTGCAAATTTTTTTAAAAAATATGTTGACATACTCGTTTTTTTATGCTAATATATTTAAGGATTAGTAAGCAGAAGCCTAAAAGCTCTCACCGACTGTAAAGTTACAGCACGGTCAATATGTACTTTATTTAAGTGTGTATTTATGCGGATAGGTGTAAGCTTATCCGCTTTTATTTTATTTTGGAGGTGCTTTTAAAATTAGTAAACAGGAATTAATGATTAACGAAGAAATCAGAGAAAGTAAAGTCAGAGTTGTAGGTCCTGACGGCGAACAGCTTGGTATTATGTCATCTAAGGAAGCTTTAGAGCTTGCTTATGACAAAAATCTTGATTTGGTTGCTATCGCTCCTAAAGCCGAACCGCCCGTATGCAAAATTATGGATTACGGAAAGTATCGTTTTGATGCTGCAAAACGCGAAAAGGAAGCCCGCAAAAATCAGAAAACCATGTCGCTTAAGGAAATCCGTATCACTCCGTCTATTGATACTCATGATTTCCAGACCAAAGTAAATCATACTGTTAAATTTTTACAAAGCGGCGAAAAGGTTAAGGTTACTGTTCGCTTCCGCGGACGTGAGATTAACCATTCAAGCCTCGGTGCAGAGCTGTTGGACCGTTTTAAAGCAGCGGTTTCAGAATACGGCTCATGCGAAAAGCCTCCCCAACTTGAGGGTAAAAACATGAGTATTACTGTTTCCCCCAAGTAATAGCGTTTAAAAAGCCTATTGGCACATAGAAAAAAATATTTCGGAAGGAGCAACAATATGCCTAAGATTAAAACACACAGGGCTGCCGCTAAGAGATATTCTCTTACAAAAAACGGCAAGGTTAAGATTGCACACGCTTACAGAAGCCACATCTTAACTAAAAAATCAACAAAGAGAAAAAGGAATTTAAGAAAAGGAACATATGCAAGTGCTGCTAATGCAAAGGTTATCAAGAAGCTTATTCCTTACAAATAATCTAAAATTCTGAAGAAACAAAAATATTAGGAGGAAAACATAATGGCAAGAGTTAAAGGTGCACTTAGCACTCGCAAAAGGCACAAAAGAGTGCTTAAGCTTGCAAAAGGATATAGAGGAGCAAAAAGCAAAGCATTCCGTACTGCAAAAGAAGCGGTAATGAAATCATTAGTTTATGCATACGTAGGAAGAAAGCAGAAGAAGAGAAACTTCAGACGCTTATGGATTGCAAGAATTTCTGCTCAGGCAAAGGTATGCGGCATGAACTATTCTACATTTATGAACGGTCTTAAAAAAGCCGGCATCGTTATGAACAGAAAGATGCTCTCTGAAATCGCAATCAGCGACAAAGAAGCTTTTAAGGCACTCGCTGACAAAGCTCGCGCAAGTCTTTAATTATGACAACATAAGGGAATGTGTTTTTACACAATCCCTTTTTTGTTACAAATAAACAAGAGGAGTGATTATATGAAAACAACAATAATGCTAATTCGCCACGGCGAAGCAGAGGGAAACTACGTCAGACGTTTTCACGGATTTTACAACTCTTCGCTTACAGATAAAGGTCGCATTCAGATTGAGCGCTTGGCACTTCGCTTAAAAGATACCCATTTTGACTTTTTGTATTCAAGCGACTTAGACAGAGCTTACGAAACTGCCGAGGCAGTTAATAAATACCATAATTTAGAAATTATAAAAGATGAAAGCTTTCGTGAAATAGACGGTGGAAAATGGGAGGATGTCCCGTGGGATGATTTGCCCGTTTTATTCCCTGAAAGCTACGAAAAATGGCTCAATAACCCTATCGAAACCCAAATGCCCGACGGCGAAACAATGGTTGAATTTAACGAAAGACTAATTTCGGGCATCCATAAGTTAATTGCGCGCCACGAGGGCAAAACTATATGCATCGCATCTCACGGAACGGCTATACGCTCGCTTTGCTGCTACTTTGCCGGCAGGGATTTTAAGGATTTAGACCACGTTGAATGGTGCGATAACGCCTCCCTCACCGTTGCAGAGTTTGAAAACGGCAAGTTCACTCTTACTATAAACGGTGAAAATGACCACCTGAAAGATATTTCTACAATCGAAGGTCAGGCGTGGTTTATTGACAGACAAAAAGAAAAGGGAAATAGGTAAGTTTTTCAAAAAATGCCAAAAAGAATAAATTCACGTGCATTTGATTGACAATGCACATAAAATATAGTATAATGAATATACTATATTAGAAAGGAGTTTGTTCTTATGGCTACAACTAACGTTACAATTCGTATGGACAAAGAATTAAAAGCACAATCAGATGATTTATTTGCCGCTTTAGGACTTAATATGTCTACTGCAATCGGTGTTTTTTGCAGGCAGGCTGTGCGTCTTGGTAAAATTCCTTTTGAGCTTGCAGTAGATACCCCAAACGCAGAAACTCTCGCTGCAATTGACGATGTGAATAACAATAGAAATATGAGTAAAGCTTATGACAATATTGATGAGCTTATGAGGGACTTAAATGCTTAAAGTCAGATATTCTTCAAAATTTAAAAAGGATTTTAAAGTGATTATAAAGCGCGGTTATAACATTTCATTGTTTGAAGAAGTTTTGCATTTGTTATGCGAAGAAAAAACTTTACCCGAAAAATATAATGACCATGCGTTAAAAGGAGATTATATAGGACATCGAGAATGTCACATAACTCCCGATTGGCTTTTAATTTACAAAAAAGAAAATGATATGATTACCCTTTCTTTAACCAGAACAGGAAGTCATAGTGATTTGTTTTAGCTAAAAAAGCAGTATCAAAATGTTTTTCATTTTGGTGCTGCTTTTTTTGAAAAAAGTATTGTAAAGCGATAAAAATAGTGATATAATAATTACGCTACACAAACTAAATAATAGGATTGGGGTATTTTTTTATATTTAATACCTTTTATTTTGATATATTTATTTTCACAGAAAGAATTTTGTAGAAAAATGCAAATTCTTTAAATTCTGTGGAAATGAGATATATCGAATGTTTATCCCAATCTATTGAAGTTTGTGTAGCAACAAATAAGAGTTTGCGTTTTTTATGCGTAGGCTTTTAGCTTGCGCATTTTTTTATGCAAAAAATACACTCCCATTTATTGCGGTACAATCGCCAAACAAAGTAAAACAAAAAGACTCCTTTTATGAACCGACCCCCGAAAGTTAGACCAAAAATCTAACGATTGGGAGGTCGGTTTTTTCATGGCAAAATATAGTTATGAATTTAAAATGAATGTTGTACAAGAATACTTAAATGGTAATGGTGGGTTTACATATCTTTCTCA
>JAGBHP010000002.1 GCA_017935435.1 Clostridia bacterium
ACGAAAACCACGCGATAGTCGCGTGGTTCAATAGAGGTTAACCGATGAGCAAAATAAAATTCTATAAAATCAGAGAAAGATTGTCATATAGTTCCAATGAGCAATTTAGTAGAAAATCTTAATGAGCAAAGCCTCCCTTGTGTAAAGGGAGGTGGGTTTGCGTAGCAAACTCGGAGGGATTGTAATTGTGAAAGGAAAAATATATTCTCAAAAGTAAAAACAGAAAAAGACAATCCCTCAGTCTCACTGCGTTCGACAGCTCCCTTTACACAAGGGAGCCTATTTTTATACAATAAAATTTACCAACGAAATTAATGTAACAACCCATTTATGGGTAGCAAGTAACAAATGCGTGGCTGGCAGGCCAACCCAAAGACGCACTTGTGCGTTGCCAGTAGTATTAGGGCTATGCCCGAAAATGAAATACCCCCCGTTCTACGGGGGATATTTATTGCTTTATGATGAAATATTTCTTTCCAAAAACTTTCTGCACGCAAGTGAGAGATAGTGGTTATTTTTAGTGTAAAAGAAGATGTTTCTTACGGTTTCGCTATCGGTCAGCTTATAAAAGCATAGCGGCGGTTTGCCTTCTGCGTGCGAAACTAAGGTGTCGCTGACAAAAGAAATGCCCATTTGCGAGCAGGAAATGTTATATGCCGTTACTTGCTGGTCTAAGTGGAAAATAACATTTGGCGTAATTCCGTATTTTTCAAAAAGACGGTCAGCACGCATGCCTGTATCGTTTTCGGGATTAAGCAGAATAAACGGCTCATCTTTAAAGCTTTTAAGGCTCACGGTTTTATCTGAATTTATGTGTTTCTTTTCTTTAATATCAGAGGCTGAAAAACAGAAATTTTTAAGTGCATCATTTACTTTAAAATCCTGAGGAACTGCCAAAAGCAGAATTTCGGGGCAGTATACCGAGGAAATTATGTTTTCTTGCTCGATTTTTGCGTTATCTATAACCAAATCAAGCGTTCCGTCGCTGATTTTCTGTATGAGGTTTTTTGTGCTGTCTTCTGAAATTTCAAAGCATATTTCAGGGTAGAGCTTATTAAAATCAGATATCATTTGCGGGAGAAGAAATGACGCAAAAAGACTGCTTCCGCCTATTCTGATTGTTCCTGATAAAAGATTTACGTGGTCTTCTATGAAACGTGTGAAATCTTGCTCTTTTTCGTCTATTTCCATTGCGTATTTTACATACTCACGCCCGATTTCAGTAAGCGAAATCGGTGTGGTTGAGCGGTCAAAAATCGGCGCTCTCAGTTTTTCTTCTATACGCTTTACAGATGCAGAAAGCGACGGCTGTGAAATATATAGCCTTTCTGCCGCTTTAGAAAAGCTTCCCTCTCTGAAAACTGTAAGTATATATTCTTTATTACGAAACAATAGTGGTCACCTCTATATAACTTAAAAGTTATGGAAAATATATTGTAATATGTATTTGATTATAACACGAAATAAAAGTATAATCAATATGTAAAACAAATTTAGTGAGGTTTTCATTATGGAATCGTACAGAACAGAGCAGGACTCAATCGGCACAAAACAGGTGCCGCAAAAGGCGTATTACGGCGTTCAGTCGCTAAGAGCCTACGAAAATTTTAAAATTACTGGAACTAAGGTGCATCCTGAATTTATAAAAAGCATAGTTGAAATAAAAAAAGCTGCGGCAATCACAAACAAGGAAGCAGGCGTTTTAAAGGCAAACATTGCAGATGCTTTGGCGATTGCGTGTGATGAAATTTTAGAGGGAAGATTTGTTGATAATTTTATTGTTGATGCAATTCAAGGCGGCGCAGGTACTTCGCTTAATATGAACGCAAATGAGGTCATTGCAAACCGTGCGATTGAAATTTTGGGCGGCGAAAAGGGCGATTATAAAATTGTACACCCAAATGACCATGTTAACTGCGGTCAGTCCACTAATGATGCTTATCCGAGCGCAGGAAAAATTGCGGTGGTAAGGCTTTTGGATAAGGCGATAGCAGAACTGGAGCGTATGCAAGAGGTGCTTGCTTTAAAGGCAAGCGAGTTTGAAAACGTTATAAAAATGGGCAGAACAGAAATGCAGGATGCAGTTCCAATTAGTCTTGGTCAGACATTTATGGCTTATGCTTCTGCCGTAAAACGTGACATCGCACGTTTTAATACTGCAAAGCTGGAAATGTCCAAGCTCAATATGGGCGGAACTGCGATAGGTACGGGAATTAACGCAGATTCATATTACATAAAAAATATCGTAGAAAACGTGTCGAAAGTGACAGGACTAAAGCTTACTCAGGCAGAAGACCTAATTGACGCAACGCAAAACTTAGACTCGTTTGTTTTCGTTTCGGGCGTCATAAAATCGTGTGCGGCTACGCTTTCTAAAATTGCAAACGATTTAAGGCTTATGTCATCAGGTCCGAGAACAGGCTTTGGTGAAATAAATCTTCCTGCCAAACAAAACGGCTCGTCTATAATGCCCGGAAAAATCAATCCTGTAATACCTGAGGTTATAAATCAGATTGCTTTTAACATTATGGGAAACGATACAACGATTACCATGGCGGCAGAGGGCGGTCAGCTTGAACTTAATGCGTTTGAACCCGTTATTTTCTACTGCCTGTTTCAGTCGCTTGATACCATTGCAAACGGCATACGTGTTTTTGTAAAGGATTGTATAGAAGGTATTACCGTAAATAAAGGCAGATGCGAAACAGAAGTTACCGAAAGCCTTGGTATTGTTACCGCACTTTGCCCTTATATTGGCTATACAAAGGCTTCAAGCCTTGCAAAAAAGGCACTTAAAGAAGGAAAAAATATAAAAGACGTAATTTTAGAAGAAAAAATTATGCCTGAAAATGAGCTTGAAAATGTTCTTAACCCTCTCAATATGATAAATAACTGAAAAGAGTGAGTCGCATTTAGCGGCTCACTCTTTTCAGTTATTTAAGTCATTACAACATTTTGTTGTAATGACGGAATATCACACAAGATTTCCTTTTTGTCCTACAAGAATGGGGGTTAGGGGGTGAAGCTTGAAAAGCTTTTTTATTTAGCGAATTTCACAAGTCAGATTAATTCCAAGCTTTTTAAATACATTTTCATCAACGGGAGAAAGAAGAACAGATGAATGTGCTTCTGTGCCCCTTAGCTTAGAAAGTCCGTCTAACGCTTTTTTGGCAACGGGGTCATTTGCGGCGCAAATTGAAAGAGCAACCAGGGTTTCATCCATATGAAGTCTTGGATTTTTGCTGCCGAAATGGTTAATTTTAAGCTTTTGAAGAGGCTCAATAACATCAGGTGACATTAAGTGAACTTCATCAGCTATTCCGCTTACAGCTTTTAGTGCATTTAAAAGAGCGGCAGATGAAGAACCCATAAGGTCTGTTGTTCTGCCTGTTACAATCTGACCGTCGGATAACTGAATTGCGCAGGCATCGTCTTGCGCTTCTTCAGCTCTTTTTAAAGCTGCACCAACTACTGCACGCTCATCAATTGTAACTTCTGCCTGCTTCATAATGAGTTCCATTTTTAAAAGAGTTTCATCTGAGCATTTGCCGTTTGTTTTATCTTTTAAAACCTGATAATATCTTCTTATAATTTCATCCTTTGATGCACGTCTTACAACTTCGTCATCCGTTATGCAGTTTCCTGCCATATTAACACCCATATCAGTAGGGGATTTATACGGACTTTCGCCGAGAATTTTCTCAAACATAGCGTTAAGTACAGGGAAAACCTCAATATCACGGTTATAGTTTACGGTAGTTTCGCCGTAAGCTTCCAAATGGAACGGGTCAATCATATTTACATCGTTTAAATCAACGGTTGCCGCTTCATATGCAAGGTTTACGTGATGCTTTAGAGGCAAATTCCACACGGGGAAGGTTTCAAACTTTGCATATCCTGCTTTTATGCCACGCTTGTTTTCATGATAAAGCTGAGAAAGGCAGGTTGCCATTTTTCCGCTGCCGGGGCCTGGTGCGGTTACAACAACGATTTGCCTTGAAGTTTCGATGTAGTCATTTTTGCCAAAGCCTTCATCGCTTACGATATACTCAACGTTTGAGGGGTAGCCGGGGATAGGGTAGTGCAGAAAAACACGAATACCCATATTTTCAAGACGCTTTTTAAACACATCGGCGGCACTTTGACCGCTGTACTGTGTAATTACAACGCTTCCCACCAAAAGACCAAGACTTTTAAAGGCATCAATTAAGCGGATTGTATCTAAATCGTAGGTAAGGTTATAGTCGCTTCTTATTTTGTTTTTTACAATATCAATCGCACTGATTGCAATAACAATTTCAAGCTTGTCTGCTAAATGCATAAGCATTTTCATTTTACTGTCAGGTAAAAAACCGGGAAGAACGCGTGCTGCATGATAGTCATCAAAAAGCTTGCCGCCAAGCTCTAAGTACAGCTTATCGCCAAACTTTAAAACACGCTCGCCTATAAATTTTGATTGCATTTCGATATATTTTTCGTTGTCAAAACCTATTTTTGCGCTCATAAAAACTGCCCCTTTTTGTTTAAAAATCTCAATTAAACATTATACTATAAATGTACAAATTTTTCAAGTGTTTAAACAAAAGAATAAATTTTTATTTGTACAATTGTCAATGATGGGTGACACTTTTCTTAAAAAATAAAAAGTTACACTCCAAATCACCCTTGTCAAGGTGGAACTGCTCTGCAGTCTTACCTTGACAACAAGTCTTTTGATATAATATTTACAGGGCGTTAAGCA
>JAGBHP010000030.1 GCA_017935435.1 Clostridia bacterium
CACATTTGCGTTTCTATTTTAAAACTCGTATTCATCAAATCCAAAGCCAGGTTTGTCAAGCACTTTTATAACGTTTTTATTAATTTCAAATCCGCCGCTAATTCCGCCCTCCGACTCTTTAAAGGACATAAACGAATCAAGGTCACAATCGTGTATATTTGCTTTAGCACAGGCAAGCGCCGCACCTGCGCTAATGCCAAGCCTCGATTCCGACATACATCCCACAATGCACGGGATTCCGTAGCTTTGCGCTATTGCGTTAATTTTAAGTGCAGGATATATTCCGCCGCTTTTCATAAGCTTGATGTTTATAAAATCGCACGCATCATTTTTGCACAAAAGCGCCGCATCTTCAGGAGAATGTACGCTCTCATCTGCCATTATGGGCATTGAGGTTTTTTTGCGCAGGTAAGAAAGCCCCGAAATGTCTGATGCCTTTACGGGTTGTTCTGCCTCGGTTACACCAAAGCTTTTCATTTTTTCAAAAACATTTACCGCCTGAGATACGCTATAACCCTGATTTACGTCAATTCTCAGCTCAACGTTTTCCCCTACTGCCTTCCTTATTTTTTCTACTGCTTTGCAATCACTTACGAAATCCGCTCCGCATTTTATCTTTAAAATATTAAATCCTCTTTCAGCCTTTTCTTTTGCATCATTTGCCATATTTTCAGGCGTATCAATTCCTACCGTTATATCGGTCACAATACTATTTTTAAAGCCTCCCAAAAGCTTATACACAGGCATTCCTGCCGCTTTTCCCAAAATATCATAGCAAGCAAAATCAATCGCCGCCTTTGCTGCGGTGTTTCCTTTTATCTGCGCATCCATAATCGCATGTATTTTTTCTAAATTGCAGGGGTCTTCACCTAAAAGCCTTTCTTTTAAAAGAGATAAAACCGCCATAACAGTTTCAATCGTTTCTCCCGTCACAGGCGCAAACGGCATAGCCTCACCAAGACCGTAAATTCCCTCGTCAGTTACGATTTTAACATAAACGCCCTCTACGTATTTGCTCACGGAAAACGCAATTTTAAAAACCTTTTTTCGCTCAAATGAAACTCTTTTCACTAAAATATCTGTAATTTTCATGCTACCTCTCCTTATGCAGAATAAAATTAATATTTTTCAATTCTTCATTTTGCCAAAATCGGTTCGCCCTAAACCGCTAAACCCTACATTGTACGAATTGACTGAACGGTTTGGATGCCAATCACTTCATATGAATTGACAACTCCGTTGTCATGAATTGGCTAAAGCCATGAATTGTTGCTATCGCAACATGAATTGAATTGCCGTAAATAGCACAAAGTGCAATTCATGAGCCGCAAGGCTCAATTCATGAAATCGCAGATTTCAATTCACGCCATAAGGCAATTCATTGAGTTTGCTTTGCAAACTCATTATAACACAATAAGTTCAATTGTGCAATCACAAAACAAAAAGACACCGTAAATATCGGTGTCTTTTTGTTGTTTCCTTTTATCGAAAAAAGGAGGGAAAATGAAAATAGTTTTTGTTTGTTGTGTTAGTTGTGGTATGTATATATCATACCACGATTCGACAAAAAATTCTATACACGCAATTTATGAATATAAATAAATATTCGAGAATTTTTTGTGCAAATTTTATAAATTTTCAGAATTGAATAATTTTTAGTAACATTAATGTAACAATACGTTTACTCTTCCTGATTTTGTTTAAGAGAAAAACGGAAGATAAAGCTATCACCATCAAGAGAGCGCACTCCTGTCGGCAGACTAAGTTCTGCGCTTGCCTCTCCGTTTGAGTTTATTTCGCTTTCTTCTATCGGCTTTGTGGAAATTTCCGTAATATCATCAATTACCTCAGGCGCACCTGCAATTTTTACGGTTTTAGTGTTGTTAGAATCAGGCAAGAACTTCATAGCCTGTGAAACATCGCCCGAAAAAACAGGAATTAAATTTACAGTTTTTGTTTTCAAAATTTCGCACCTGACTTCTGCAGATACTTCCGAAAGCGTTATATAAGGACTTTTGATTTCCTTGTTATTGGAACCGTAAACCGTAAACTCAGAAACCAACGCAACATCTTCTGTTTTAGAAGAAACATCAACAACCGCTGAAACCTTTTCTATTCCGTTTACAATGCTTTTAGGCCCTTTAACTGTTATCGTTGCCAAAGAGCTCGTCGTTCTGCCCACAATATAATCCGTCTTGGGAGTTCCCTCGGTTTCAACGCTCACCTTAAACTCTCTTTCCATTAAGTCATCAACCGTAACCGCTACAACTGAGGGGTTTTTGTTTATAATTTCAAGGTTTGCGTAAGGCAAAACAACATTCGTCATGAGCGTATGGCTACCCGTAGAGCCGAGCGAGCTGACATCAGCAAGCACTGTTATAGTCGAGCTGTCAACACCGTATACATACTGCCTTCTGCCCTTTATTCTGATGTCAATCGTATGCTCGTTATCATCAATCAAAACAAGCCCCTTATCCTCTAAAGCACTTTTTTGTGAAAAAACAACAGGAACATCTTTTACTGTTCTTTCGATATCAGGATTTTGCACCTGACCCACATAAAGCCACAAGCCGATTGCAATTACCAAAGAAATAATTTTTAAGGTTCTGTCACTTAAAACATTTTTATTAAGCTTCATTTTTGAGACCTCCTGAAAATTATTCCTTTTGAAAGCTTTTCGCTTTCATTGTTTACAAGGAGCTTACTAAGCAACGCTGAAAGTGAAGAAACAGAAAGGTTTCTTAGCATATCGCCATTTACTGTTACGCTGATTTTTCCCGTTTCCTCGCTCACAACAAGCGCAATTGCGTCACTCATTTCAGAAACACCGAGCGCCGCCCTGTGACGTGTTCCAAATTCCTTGCTTAAGTTTTTATTACTGCACAAGGGAAGAACTGTTGCGGCTTTGCTGATTTTTCCATCTTTAATTATAACTGCGCCGTCATGAAGCGGTGTGTTAGGAACAAAGATATTTTCTAAAATTTCCGATGTAATTTCTGAATTTATAACAGTTCCGCCTGTTAACATGTCGCCGAGCACAGTTTTTCTTTCAAATA
This sequence comes from Clostridia bacterium, assembly GCA_017935435.1. Classification (GTDB taxonomy): domain Bacteria; phylum Bacillota; class Clostridia; order UBA1381; family UBA9506; genus RGIG9126. The sequence goes on from JAGBHP010000030.1 coordinate 3,057, forward strand.
CAATCAAAGCACCCGTTTTGGTTTTTGAACGTGCCGCCGCCGCAATGCAAACTTCATCAATTATATCATTTTCAAGCGAAGGACCCTCTTTTGCAAAAAACGCAGAAAATTTGCTTCTGCCCACGTGCTCAAGCGCACGCCTGAGTTCAGGCTGAAACACAATGAGCAACGCCGTTATACCAACCTGAATGGTATTTGTCAGGATAAAATGTATAACATTAAGCTGAAGCCACTCGCTTAAATACATAACGACTAAAATTATTGCGATACCTTTAATAAGCTGTGCCGCTCTTGTCTGGCGAATCAGCTTTATTGCGTTATAAATAATAAACGCAACGACTAAGATATCGATAACATCCGTAATCCTTATACTGCGGATAAAGGGCAAAAACTGCGAGGATATAAATTCCGCCATAAAGCCATCTCCCCTTTACTTAATTTCATTAATATCATATGGTGTTGTCTGGTAAACAAAGTAGTTAAGCCAGTTTGAATACAAAAGATTTGCGTGTGAACGCCACGTAACAACAGGCTCTTTTGTGTCATCGTCATTCGGGAAATAATTTTTTGGCATCTCAATCGGAAGACCTGCATTTTTATCACGCAGATACTCATTTTTAAGTGTATTTGCATCATATTCAGGGTGTCCCGTTACAAAAATCTGTCTTCCCTGGTCGGTTGAAATAACAAATAGACCTGCTTCGTCTGATTTTGCCAGAATTTTAAGCTCAGGAACTTTTTTTACATCTTCTTCTAAAATCGTGGTGTGTCTTGAGTGAGGCACACGGAAAACCTCATCAAATCCACGAAACAGTATTGAGCTTTTATGAACTACCTTGTGGTCAAAAACGCCAAAAAGCTTTTTGCTGAGTGCGTATTTTTTTATTCCCCAATGGTAGTAAAGTCCCGCCTGAGCGCCCCAGCATATGTGAAGTGTGCTTGTTACGTGAGTTTTGCTCCACTCCATAATATCTTTAAGCTCTTCCCAGTAATTAACCTCTTCAAACTCCATATTTTCAACAGGCGCACCTGTGATTACAAGACCGTCAAACTTTTCATCCTTAATTTCATCAAAGGTTTTATAAAAATTTATAAGATGCTCCTCAGGCGTGTTTTTGGAAACATGGCTTTTTGTATGTAAAAGCTCCATTTCAACCTGAAGAGGTGTGTTTCCCAAAAGTCTTGCAAGCTGTGTTTCTGTCGCAATTTTAGTGGGCATTAAGTTAAGTATTGCAATCCTTATCGGACGTATATCCTGAGTTATAGCACGTGTTTCGGTAATGACAAATATGTTTTCGTCATTGAGCGTTTTAGTCGCCGGAAGCTCATTCGGTATTTTAATCGGCATATCTACCCCTCTTTTCTGTACAATATATCCGTATTATATCATTAGTTTAATTATACACCTATTTTATGTAAATGTCAAAGGATATCAAGTATATTTATTATTTTTATACCTTTTCTTTTTGCATAATCAATCGTATTCTTTGTTCCGCTTTTTTGACCGCTGAATACTGCAATCACAAGATTTGACTTATCAACCATCCATTTATTTCTCACCTGATAACATCCTGCAAAATATCGGTCATTAATTTCTTTTACAAGGTCTGCGTTTTTTATTATTCTATTAAACCTCATCTTTTCAACAGAACTTCGTCTGCTTTCAAAATTCGGATGAGGCAAAGCGCAAATCAAGTGCAAGTTCTTATTTTTCTTCTTTTGCTCCAAAACAATCTCTGCCGCCCATATATCTGTTCCCATTGCCATACCTGTTATAAAGGTGACATACCCCTTTAAGATAGCTTCTTCTATCGCTTTTTTAAGCAATGGCTTAACCTCTTTTTCACTAAGTTCCATTTTGTCAGGTCTGTGTCCTGTAAAACAACACCTGTGTAATCTTAATTCTTCTTGATTCATTTTAACTACCTCACATACAAATTGACCAATATAGCGGACAATATTTTTCTTGATTATATCATACAATATAAATTGTTGCAACCAATACTGGTCAATTTATAAATGTGAGGTGTAATATATGGAACAAAAAATAAGACGTGACCGCAATATGGGTGATAATCTAAGAAAGCTTCGCCTTTGTCACAACATATCACAAGAAAAACTTTGTGCCGAGCTTCAACGTCGAGGATGTGATATTGGCAGAAGCACTTATGCAAAGTATGAAGCAGGCGAACTTAATATCAGGGCAAGCGTAATTATTGAATTAAAGAAAATCTATAACTGTTCATATGATGATTTTTTTGACGGACTTGATGTTATTGTTTAAAATGAATTTATTATAAAACAATGTGTCTTTTTTCTGCGCTTATATGCGCTTCCTTTTCAAATATTAAAATAATCTTGTGATGCTTATATCAAAGCTCCCCGAGTAACTGTTTCTTTCAAATTCTGTACAACCTACGGGGTCCAGGGGCAAAGCCCCTGTGTCGTTTTTAAAAGGGGGTTGAAGGGGGGAAGGTCGAAATCCCCCCTTCGTTTTGCTACTTTTGCAATCAAAAGTAGGCCCGCCCGGCAGGGCAAAGTAAAAGTTTTGTTTTGAATAAAAAAAGAGCCGTAACGTTCATCCTTTTTAAATATTAATAAAAATTATTATATTCTAAAAATGTCACTTTTTACCAAAAAAATGTTTGTCGCTGTAATATTTATTTTTATGCTAATCGTATTGGGCATATCTCTTTTCATTTGGCTTTTTAAATAAAGGAGTGATTTATCAGATGTTGAAAAAAAGAATGCAAAATTGGCTTATGATGTAAGCAAATCTTTGAAATAAATGATAAATATTTGCTTTTTAGTAATATAGATATATCCAATTTGACAAAGTATGAAAAGAATAGAATATGACGAATAAGGTTGAAGGTTTAATTATTTATTAAATCAGAATTTTCACTTTGCCCTGCCGGGCGGGCCTACTTTTGATTGCAAAAGTAGCAAAACGAAGGGGGGGTTTCGACCTTCCCCCCTTCACCCCCTTTTAAAAACGACACAGGGGCTCTGCCCCTGGACCCCGTAGGTTGTACAGAATTTGACAGGTGTAGCATTTACAATAGCTCATAGAGCTATTTCATTTTCAAATTTTTATTTACTTTTTGCTCGTGCTGTGTTATACTTATATTTAAGTTGAATTTGGGAGGTTTTTACATTGAGTAATATAGAAACAAAATGTGTTCAATCGGGTTACACCCCCGAAAACGGCGAGCCGAGAGTTTTGCCGATATATCAGTCTACCACATATAAATACGACTCTTCCGAGCATTTAGGAGAGCTTTTTGATTTAACTGCACCGGGACATATGTATACAAGAATTTCAAACCCGACAGTTGAATGTGTTGAAAATAAAATTGCAGATTTAGAGGGCGGCGTTGGCGCAATCTGCGTATCTTCAGGTCAGGCAGCAAATATGTTTGCAGTTTTAAACATAGCATCAGCCGGCGATAATTTCGTAAGCCTTACCACCATTTACGGCGGAACAACCAACCTTTTCGGCGTTACCTTAAAGCGTATGGGCGTTGAGGTGCGTTTTGCAGAGCCTTCTTTTACAGATGAACAGATTGAAGCTTTAATTGACGAAAACACACGTTGTATTTTCGGTGAAACAATCGCAAATCCGTCACTTGACGTTTTAGACATTGAGCGTTTTGCAAAGCTTGCTCACAAATACGAAATTCCGCTTATTGTGGATAACACCTTTGCAACCCCCGTAAATTGCAGACCCTTTGAGTTTGGTGCAGACGTGGTTACTCACTCCACAACTAAATATATGGACGGTCACGCTTGCGTTGTTGGCGGTGTAATCGTTGACAGCGGAAACTTTAACTGGGCAGGCAAGAAATTCCCTATGTTTACAGAGCCTGATGAATCATATCACGGTGTTGTTTACACCGAAAGCTTCGGAAAGCTTGCATATATTACAAAGGCACGTGTTCAGCTTCTTCGTGATATCGGTGCAACACCTGCGCCTATGAGTGCATTTTTGCTTAACTTAGGTTTGGAAACTCTCCATTTAAGAGTTGAGCGCCACTGCGAAAACGCTTTAAAGGTTGCTAAATTCTTAAAGGATAACGATAAAATTGCCTGGGTACACTACCCCGACCTTGACGGTGACTCTGAAAACGAGCGTGCTAAAAATATCTTCCCAAAGGCTCTTGCGGTGTAATTTCCTGCGGAATCAAGGGCGGAAGAGAAGCCGCTATGAAGTTTATGGATTCACTTAAACTTGCCGCAATCGTGGTTCATGTTGCAGATTCACGCACAAGCGTGCTTCACCCTGCAAGCACAACCCACAGACAGCTTTCAGACAGTCAGTTAGTCGCAGCAGGCATTTCTCCCGATTTGGTCAGAATGTCAATCGGAACAGAAAACGTTGACGATATTATTGCAGATATCAAACAGGCGTTAGCGCAGATTTAACTTTCAAAAAAAGACGGTTGCATAGAGCAGTCGTCTTTTTGCATAGGAATGGAGATTTTTATGAGTGAAATTTTTCCAAAAATACAGATAAATTTAGATGCCGTAAAACAAAATGCAAAGGTTGTTTGCGACCTTTGCGCAAAGTTCGGCATAAACGTTGCAGGTGTTATAAAATTTTCAGATGGGGACGTTCGTGCTGCGAAAGCCTACTTAGACGGCGGTTGCGCACAAGTTGCAGTATCCCGTGCGGTACACCTTAAAGCTTTAAAGGAGGCTTTTCCCGAAAAAGAAACCCTGCTTACAAGAAGCCCAATGAGGTGGGAGATAGAAAATGTTGCACGTTACGCTGATTTTAGTCTACACTCCGACGCTGACAGCTTGCGTGCACTAAATGACGAGGCAAAAAAGGCAGGTACAAAGCCTAAAATTATACTTATGCTTGATGTTGGCGACCTGCGTGAAGGCGTAGAAAGCATAGACGAGCTTGTTTTGCTTGCTCTTATGGTTGAAAATGAGCTTAAAAACCTTTATTTATCCGGAATCGGCACAAATCACGCCTGCTTAAACGGCGTTTTGCCCAACAGCGAAAACCTTGCTTTTTTGGTAGAGGGCGCAAAGGCGGTTGAAAAAGCAATTGGACGAAAGCTTGATATTATTTCGGGCGGAAGCTCTGTAAATTTGATGCTTTTAAAAGACGGCACAAACCCAATGCCTCCCGAAATTAATCATCTTCGCATTGGCGGAATTATTGCAAACCCGATAAATATGCGCCTTATCCGTGACCTCACCTTTGAAGGTTTTCGTGAGGATTCTGTTAGAATTTTAGCTGAAATTGTAGAAATTCACGAAAAAGAGTCTTCTCCCAAAAACTCGTCAGGTCTTAACTGGTCTGGCGAAAAAATAGTAAGGGAAAACAAAGGGCGCAGAATGCGTGCGATTCTTGCTATCGGCAGTCAAGACATCGCAACACCCATGGCATTGATGCCTGAAGATGAAAAAATAGAAATTATAGGCGCAAGCTCAGACCACACGATTATAGACGTAACAGACAGTAAAAAGAAGTGGCAATCAGGTGACATCGTGACGTTTAAGACACGCTATCAGCCAATGCTCCACTCGTTTACGGGTCAACACGTAAAAAAAGAATATATTTATGACAGATAAAAAAAGGTGTTGCAAAATGATTGCAACACCTTTTTTTATCTGTCGTAATTCTTATAAAGAAGAAAACAATAACCACAAATTCCTACTATTAGTAGGAATTTGTGCAAACTACCTTTAAATATAGTATTGAATTTTATGACATACGGATATATAATAAAAGTGGTGATAATATGAATAATAATACTTTAGCATTTGCATCAAATTTTAAAGCTCTCAGGAAAAAATATGGTTACACGAGAGCACAAATAGCTGAAATGTTTTCTTTTTCAGCAAAAACAATAGAAAAATGGGAATATGGAAGTTCAATTCCATCGTTAGAAACATTATGTAAGGTTGCAGAGTTTTTTAAGGTAACGCTTGATTCGCTTGTATATGAGCCAAACATAAAAATCAAGTATTTGCTTGCAATAGACGGCGGAGGAACGAAAACTGAATTTCTTTTAACCGATATTTATAAAAAAGAAATTGCACGTACTGTTTTAGGTGCGTCAAATGCCGTAGATTCCGGAATAGAAAACACAAAGAAAATTCTTGAGCAGGGAATACATAAGGTCTGTCAGGGAATAAATCTTCGTGAGGTTTCACTCTTTGCAGGACTTGCAGGTGGAATTACAGGTAACAACAAACAGGAAATCAATAAATTTTTATCGAAGTTTGGCTTTGCATGTTTCGGGAACGGAAGCGATACCGAAAGCGTTCTTGAAATTGCTTTAGAGGATAAAGACGGCGTGGCTGTCATTATGGGTACGGGTATAATAGCGTTTTCTCAGTCGGGCGGCAGGAGACACCGCATAGGCGGTTGGGGATATCTTATCGATAAAGGCGGTAGCGGTTTTAATATCGGCTCACAGGCAATGGATTCGGCACTTAAATATCTTGACGGAAGAGATGGAAGTAAAATTCTTTGTGAGCTTATTGAATCAAAGCTTAGCAAACCACTTCCCGATTCTATCGCAGAAATTCACAACGGAGGTAAGGCATATATAGCGTCATTTGCGCCCGTTGTATTTGATGCATTTGACAGAGGTGACAGTTTTTCTGCCGAGATTATAGATTCAAACGTAAAAGAAGTAGCAGAAATTATTACCGCAGGACTTAAATTTCTTCCAAAAGATAAGCAAAATGTCGTAATCTGTGGCGGTCTTGCAAAGCGAAGCGATATATTAGAAAAATATTTCAGTAAATATTTAAAAGAAGATATAAAAGTACAGTTTTCTAAAGAGCGTGTTGTAAACGGCGCTTTAATGCTTGCTGAAAAAATAAAAAACGGAGGGGTAAATAATGCTTAGAACAGAAATGAGAAATCCTGATACATATCAAATAGGTAATATGTCAACTATTGATATAATCAGCACAATCAACAAAGAAAACAACAATGTATTTTGCGCAATAGAAAAGGTCTTGCCGCAAATTGGTGAGGCTTGCGACAGTACGGCAGAGGTAATTAAAAACGGCGGAAAAGTATATTACATCGGTGCAGGCACATCAGGCAGACTTGGAATTTGCGATGCGGCTGAATGTCCTCCTACTTTCGGTGTTCCAAAAGATATGTTCACAGGTATTATAGCAGGCGGATACAATAGTTTGCACAGTGCCGCAGAAAACGAAGAGGATGACCCTGATCTCTCAGTTGAAGAATTAAAAAAACACGGTCTTTGCGAAAAGGATATAGTAATCGGAATTTCGGCATCAGGTTCTGCGACATATGTAATCTCTGCTTTAGAATATGCCAAAAGCATCGGAGCAAAGACGGTGTCTGTAACCAATAATCCCGGAACACACATGGGCGAAATTGCACATATCAGCATTTGTGCAGACACAGGCCCCGAGGTTATAACAGGCTCTACCCGTATGAAAGCAGGAACCGCACAGAAAATTATACTCAATATGATATCAACAACTGCAATGGTAAAATGCGGATATGTATATGAAAATCTTATGATAAATTTAAAGCCCAAAAATAAAAAACTCAAAAATCGAATGATTGAGATTGTATCGGAAATAACAAAGCTTGATGCACAGGAAAGCAAAAATTTGCTTGATGAATGTGAGTGGAGCATACCAAAGGCTAAAGAAAAATTTGAAAGGGATAACTCATAAAGAATATAACCTGACGGTTGCGGAAGTTTTTCTTCCGCAACCGAAGAAGGTAAAATAGCAGTAGACTACTGATTTTAGCATCTCAAATAAGAGTTTTTGATATTATAAAATAACAAAAATTTTAACCCCATATTTTACTGCCGCATCAAAATCATTTCATTTTTAGTGTCTGATTATTAATAACAGCTTTCATAGATTTCCTTAATTTTCTCAAAATCAAGCTCTACATAGCTTTTTACAGTTCTTGTTTTGCCGAACGTAGCAAGCTCTGCAAGCCTTTCGATTGAGTTTTGCGGGATGTTAAATTCAGAAAGCTTTAGCGGCATTTTTATTTCTTTGAAAAATTCTTCCATTTTTTCAATTCCCAAAAGTGCCGCTTTTTCGTCATCCTTATCGTTTACATCCCACACACGTCTTGCAATTTATGCAAAGCGGGAAATATTTTCTTTATACACTTTTCTTGCCCACGCAGGGAAAAGCACCGCAAGACCTGCACCGTGCGCAATAAAATCAAATTCGCCGCTTAAAGCGTGTTCGAGCTGATGCACGCAGAGCGCATTTTCTCTTCCGCAGCCTGTTAAATCGTTGTGAGAAAGGCTTGATGCCCACATAACAGTTGCACGAGCCTCATAATCCTTAGGATTTTTCATCAAAACCCTGCCTGCGTCTACCACAGATTTTAAAAGGCTTTCTGCAATTCTGTCCGTTAAATCGGTAGGCTCACAAACAGTAAAATATCTTTCTAACGTGTGTGACATAATGTCAACTATACCGCAAGCCGTTTGATATTCACTCACAGTATAGGTAAGCTCAGGGTTTAAAATTGCAAAAAGCGGGCGGTTAAAGTCACTGTTAAAGCCACGCTTCATATTTTCCTCAAGATTTGTGATTACGCATGACGAGCTCATTTCGCTGCCTGCCGCTGAAATTGTTAAAATGCATCCAACAGGCAGAGCGTCTTTCGGCTCACTTTTCTTTATATGAAAATTCCACTCGTCGCAATCGTTTTTTACCCCTGCCGCCGTAGCTTTAACAGAATCTATGACGCTTCCGCCGCCGACAGCAAGTATCATTTCGACATTTTCCGAGCGAGCTTTTTTAATTGCTTCTTTTACAAAAGAAAGCTTGGGATTTGGCTCAACTCCGCCCATTTCGATAACCTCTATATCAAAATCTGCAAGAGATTTCATAACCTCATCATATAGACCGCTCTTTTTTATGCTTTCCTTTCCATACTGAAGCATTATTTTATTAAAGCCGTAGCCGTTTATTATTTTTCCAATGTCCTTTTGTTTTTCTTTTCCAAAGAAAATTTTTGTCGGCGCATAATAAGTAAAATCTCGCATGTCTTACCTCCGTTTACTTAATAAATTCTCTGATTTTTTCTAAGTTTTCCAAAGCTTCGTTTTTTCCAATCTCATATGCTTCTTTAAGCTTTTCGGCATCATGCTCTATTCTGCCCACAGGAAGCTTTTCTTTAGGGCAAATTATCAAAACATTACCCTTTTTCTCTTCTTCAAAAAGATATTTTCTCTGCTCGTTATATATTTCGTGTCTTCTTTCCATTGTGTCTAAAAGGTGCGGATATTTTCTGAGCAAAATTTTAGAAAGTCCGATAAGCTTATTTTTGCCTTTTATGTAATCCCTCGGCTGAGTTAAAACAACAACATTTTTTTCGTATCCAAGCTCTTTAAAGAATTTTAGCGGAATTGAGTCTGCAATCCCTCCGTCTAAAAGCTTAAAGCTATCTGCCTTAACAATCTGCGAAACCAAAGGCATAGAAGCAGATGCCCTTATCCATTCAAGGTCAGCGTAGCCTGCATCTGTACATTTATGGTAAACTGCTTTGCCCGTTTCAACATCGGTTGCCACTACATAAAAATCAGTTTCATTATTTTTAAACGTTTCAACGTCAAAAATATCAAGCTTATCAGGAAGCTCATGGTAGCAAAAGTCCGCCCCGAACATATTTCCCGTAAAAAGAAGCGAGCGAAAACTGCAATATTTCCAGTTGCGGCAGTAATCTACATTGTACCTGAGCGCTCTCCCCTTTTGGCGTGATATGTAGTTACAGCCAAAAGCCGCACCTGCCGAAACGCCTACCATTGCCTCAAAATTTATATCATTTTCAAGAAAAACATCAATAACTCCTGCGGAGAAAAGTCCGCGCATCGCTCCGCCCTCTAAAACAAGTCCCGTTTTCATTTTTTCCTCCATTTATTTACCAAAAACCTTACCAATCGATTTCATTAAGCCAAAGCATAGCACGTGCGTATATTTTCATAGCTCTTTTAAGCCGTGCGATTGAAACTGCTTCATCCATTCCGTGCGCACCGCCATGACCTTTGGGGAAATCCTCAGGCGGAAGATATCCGCTCATTCCGTAAACATAAGCATTCGGAAGTCTGTGTGCATAAGTTCCTCCGCTCATTATAAAAGCTTCCGACTCTTCGCCTGTCACTTCATCCGATGCCTTTTTAAGCAGTTTTAAAATCTCACCCTTAGGGTCTAAAAGGTATGGATTTACGCCTCTGTTTACATAGACAATCTCAAAGCCGTTTCTATCCGCTGTTTCAGTAACCTTTTGGACAATTTCTTCAAATGTTATTTCAATCGGATAGCGAATATCTATTGTAAGCTCGGGATATCCGTCTTTAAAATCTATTTTCTTGGTGCAAAGCGTGAGCGGTTTGTTCATTTTATAAGACTCTACATCAATTCCAAACATAGCACCGTCGGTTGCAAGCGAAACGCTTTTATAAAAGCGGAGTATGTATCTGTCTTCTTCTGCTACTAAATTATTATCCAAAAGTGCAGAACACATCATTGTAATCATATTTCCGTTTGGGTCGGGGTTTGTGCCGTGACGTGGAGGTGAGAACGTAATAATTTCAGTTTTTTCACCTTTTTTAATAGTGCAACCTTCTAAATTTTCGCAATTCAGCGCATTTTCAAAAATTACATTTGCATTTCCGGGCGCTTCGTCCTGACCTGCGGTAAATGTAAAGCCATGAACGGGCGTTTTGCTTTTAAATGTCATCTGCATACCGCCTTTTCCGCCATAACCAACGGGAAAACCGCCGTCGGGAACAAGCGATAGCTTAGGAGGTGTGCAAACATTTAAAAAGCCTTTTGCATCGGGATTATCAGGGATACCAATCAAATCCTTCATACCTTTTTCTTCATTACTGCCAACATAAATTGCAGGATTATATTTTAGCTCAACACCGAGCTTTTTAAAAATCTTAAAAAGGTTAAAAATGGCTGAAAACTGCCCCTTATTATCCGTCGCACCACGTCCTATAACACAGCCTTTATAAACTGTTGCACGGTAAGGCTCATAAAGCCAGCCTGTCCCTTCGGGAACTACGTCACCATGAACCCAAATTCCAAGGTCGGGCTGACCCTCTTTTAATGAAGCGCTTATTACCCCAACGTTATAATCTTTGGTGAAAAATCCTTCGTTTTCGCTCATTTCAATAATTTTATCAAGCACTTTTTTAGGTCCTTCGCCAAATGGAGCGCAAGGCTTTGGCTCACCCATTACGCTTTTTATATTTATAAGCGTTATAGTATCATCTGCTAACAAAACATCCGAATTTTCTATTAACTCATCGATTTTTTCTATAAGCAAATTATCCATTTCTTAAAATCACCCTTCCTTTTCTCGTTCCGTTATAGACTGCATTTTCTACAACAACCTCTCCGCCTAAAATAACATAGTTTAAGCCATCGGCACGCTTTGAGCAATCTTCAAATGTTGCACGGTCGGTTATTTTTTCTTCATCAAATATACAAATATCTGCATCCATTCCCATGCGGATTAAGCCTTTATTTTCAAAACCGTAGACCATAGCCGGCATAGCAGTCATTTTTCTTATCATTTCAGGAAGAGTTGTTACCTTTTCTTCTCTTATGTATTTTCCGAGCACTCTCGGGAAAGTTCCTCTTAAACGGGGATGATATACTGTGTTGTTTCTTGCAACGCTTGAATCTGTGCAAATCATCGCTCTTGGATATTTAAGCACAGTTTTCACATCTTCTTCGCACATTGTAAAGTAGCATGCACTTGAGTAGCCTGCCGAAATCATATCAAAAATTGCGTCGTAAACATCGGTGCCACGTGCACGTGCAACCTCGGGGATTTTCATTCCCTCATATTCGCGCATCCCTGTGCAAAGTGCAACCTGAACCCACGAAAGGTCATCATCACCACGGAAAGCTTTGTTCCATGCTCTGTATTCTTCGCGCGTATTTGGGTCTTGAAGACGTCTTTTTAAACCTTCCGTTCCTTCACATCGAGCCTCCTGCGGAACAAACGATGCCGCAAGGGATGTGTGTGATGCTATGTAAGGATAAACGTCGCAGTAAATTTCAAGTCCCTCATTATTTGCATCATCAATCATCCTTAATGTATGATTTACCTTGCCCCAGTTTTCCTTGCCTGCGGATTTGTGGTGAGAAATTACACCTCTTGCTCCCGATTCTTTAATTATACGTATAAATTCTTCAACGGCATTAACGAGCGTATTTCCCTCGTTTCTTATGTGGGCAGACACAATTCCGTGATATTTTCCAACAACCTTTGCAATTTCAATAAGCTCTTCTGTCTTTGAGTAACAGCTTGGAGCATAAATAAGTCCAAACGAAACGCCCAAAGCACCATGCTTCATGCCGTCTTCTAAAAGCTCCTTCATTTTTTTTAGCTCCTCGCTGTCAGGAACACGGTTAGCAGGTCCGATAACTGCCTCACGAAGAGCACTGTGACCGACTAAAAGTGCGGTATTTGAGCCAAAGCTTTCATCTTTTAAGGCATTTATAAAGCTCACAACTGTTTTGCAAACGGGATTCCCGTTTTTACTATCTTTGCTCATCGGCGCAACTGAATCTCCGCAGTTACCTGCAACAGAGGTTGTAATTCCCTGCTCGATTTTTTCAACCAAATCGGGATATGTTAAAAGTGCGTTATCTGAATGGCTGTGCGAATCGATAAAACCCGGTGTTACAGTAAGCCCCTTTGCATCAATTGTTTTTTCTGCGCCATCTAAGCCCTTTGCAATCTTTGCAATTTTATCTTCCTTTATACCAATATCTGAAAAAAAAGACGGACTACCCGTTCCGTCTATAATTTTTGCATTTTTTATAATCAGATTGTACATTTCAAAACCCCATTTCGGTTATTTTCACTTTGCCGTCAAAAGTTTATTTTTATAGATTAATTTTATCACTTAAGCACCTTAAAGTCAATTAATAATATTTTGTTTCACTCTTTTTCGAAACACTTTTTGAGCAAAACACATCACAAAGATATTACCGACCAATGCGCCCGAAGAATCTATTAAAACATCAAAAAGATTTCCGCTTCTTCCGGGCACAAAAAGCTGATGAAATTCGTCGCTTAAAGCATAAAGCACACAAAACAAAAATGATATGGCAAAAATTTTCAGTTTTCTTTTGAAATAGCACTCCGAAAGCGAGAACGAAATAGCACCTAAAACCGCAAAAATGCTGAAATGAGCACTTTTTCTGATAACAGTTTCCAAAATCTGCATCAATTTTTCTTTATTCAAATGACTTAGCTCGGAAAAAGCAGGAACGCTTAATTTTTTAATGTTATCTATAACGTCTGCCACTACCTTTGTTATATGACCGCTAAGCGACGCAGACTGTGTCGCCTGCTGGCTCGAGAAAAAGAAAATAAGCGAGCACCAGAATATAAGTAAAAGCCACAATATAATTTTTTTGTTCATAATCTCTCCTATTGATATATATTATGAATATATTTTATTATATTGTGGCTCTTAGTGCAATATTTATTTAATTTTTGTATACGTAAGTTTACCTTTTGTTAAAAAATTTACGCGGTATACATGAAGCGGATAGCTTCCGTTTTCATCCATTAGACGAAAAAGCATATCCCTGTTTTCATATTTTGCACGCACAGCGTAAGAACAACCCTCTCCCGAAAGCGCTTGCGGCGTTTGTATAATACGTACACCGCCTATGCCTCTTTTTGCGGCAAGCTTTTTAAAACTGCTCGTCTGTGTCAGGTTGGAAAATATAATAAGCAGCATACTTTTTCTCCTTTTTTTGCATAATTTTACGCACCTATGCTACTATTATATTCACTTTTTAAAGTTTTGCGAACATAAATTTCACCTAACCTTTTTTCTCATTTATCAGCTCAGCTTTTTTTAAAAAAATAAACATAAAATAAAAAAATACTCAGTTGACTTTGCATATTTCTTTGGGTATAATTTATTACATAATGTAATATTTGACAAAAATTGCAGGAGGTACTAAAAATGCAGGATTTAGTTAATGCAGTAAACAAACACCGTGACTTAATTTTAGAGGCAGAAAGGTACATTTGGAAACACCCCGAAACAGGATATAGAGAGGTTAAAACTTCTAAATATATGGAAGACGCATTTGAAAAGCTCGGCTATACCCTTACGAAAGCCAAAGATATTCCCGGATTTTACACAGTTGTAGATACAGGCAGACCGGGTCCTGAAATTCTGATTTTAGGTGAGCTTGACTCGCTCATTTGCCCCACCCATAAAGAATGTGACCCCAAAACCGGCTATGTTCACGCTTGCGGTCACCATGCGCAGTGCGCAGCGCTTTTAGGTATTGCGGCAGCACTCAAAGAACCGGGAATTTTAGAAAAGTTCTGCGGAAAAATAAGACTTTGCGCAGTTCCTGCCGAAGAGCTTATTGAAATAGGATACAGAACTGAGCTTAGAAAGCAAGGAACAATCAAATATTTTGGCGGTAAAGGCGAATTTTTATACCGTGGATATTTCGACGGCGTAGATATGGCATTTATGGTGCATACATCTTCAAACTTTGCAGTGCGTGCAGGCTCTGTCGGATGTATTGCAAAGAAAATTTCATATAAGGGCGTAGCCTCTCACGCAGGCGGAAGCCCCTGGAACGGAAGAAATGCGCTTTATGCTGCAACGCAAGGACTGAGTGCTGCAAATGCAATCCGTGAAACCTTTAAAGAAGCAGATATAATCAGATTTCACCCAATCATCACGCACGGCGGCGAAGCGGTTAACGCTATCCCCGAGCTTGTAACGGTTGAAAGCTATGTAAGAGGCGAAAATTTTGATGCGATAAAAAAAGCAAATAAAAAGATTAATCAGGCGCTCACAGGTGCGGCTCTTTCTTTAGACAGCAATGTTGATATTTTAGATATCCCCGGCTATGCACCGCTTAAAAATGATTTAAACCTAATGGATGTGTTCTGCGAAAGCGTAAAAGAAATTCTTCCCGGTGAGGAATGCACAAAAAGCTTTGCTATCGGCTCGGGAAGCACAGATATGGGCGACCTTTGCTCTATTATGCCTGTTGTTCATCCTTATGCAGGCGGTGCTAAAGGAACCTCGCACGGAAATGACTACCACATTGAGGACCCGGAAAGAGCTTGCGTAGATTCTGCAAA
This sequence comes from Clostridia bacterium, assembly GCA_017935435.1. Lineage (GTDB taxonomy): Bacteria > Bacillota > Clostridia > UBA1381 > UBA9506 > RGIG9126. The sequence continues at coordinate 18,199 of JAGBHP010000030.1, forward strand.
AGTTCAGCTTATGATGCTTAAAATTCTCTTAGGTGATAACGCAAAAAGAGCAAAACAGATTATTGCTGATTTTAAACCTCCCTTTGCTTCTAAAGAGGAATATTTAGCGTACGTTGACGAAATTAACGCAGAAGGCGACAGAATAATATATAACGAAGACGGAACTGCTACGGTAAATTTATAATAAGTAAAACAAATCAATTTAAAAGGAAGAAAACAACTTTTTGTTTTTCTTCCTTTTAAATTGTAAACTTTTTTAAAATTAAACCCCTTTTTTTAAAACTTGACTTTAAATAATAAATGCGTTATGTTATAATGTGAGGTGCAAAAGACGCAAGTCGGGTTTACCCGACAGCGAGGAAAGAGAGTTGATATTTATGTTATGCGTCAAATGCAAAAAAAATCTTGCGGTTGTGTTTGTTTCAGACCCTAACCGCCCCGAAACAATTGGTAAAAACGGATATTGCATTAACTGTGCAAGAGAGCTTGGAATCGGCTCTGTTGACGAGGTTATAAAAAATATGGGGCTTACGCCTGAGCAGTTTGATGAAATAAATGCAGGAATGAACGAGCTTGCAGGAAGTCTTTCAGAGTTCGAGTTTGACCCCGAAATGTTAGATGGCGACGGCGAAAATTCACCTATCGCATTTATGGATAATATAGATTCTATGTTTGGTAAGCTCTTTGGCGGCGCAAAAAGCCCCAAAAGCTTTAAAGAAATAGGAAAAAATCCGGAAAATACCGAAGGCAGCGGCAGCGTTAAGACCGCAGAAATGCAAAAAAAGAAAGAAAAGAAGAGAATTCTTGACAGTTTCGGCACAAATCTTACCGCTAAAGCTAAAGAAAAGCTTATTGACAGAATTATTGGACGTGACAAAGAAATCGACAGAACGATTCAGATTTTAAACCGCAGAACTAAAAATAATCCTGTGCTTTTAGGCGAGCCGGGTGTTGGTAAAACTGCGATTGCAGAAGGCTTAGCTGTTCGCATAAACGAAAAAAGAGTGCCCGCAAAACTCTACGATAAAGAGGTTTACCTTCTTGATTTTACCGCAATTGTCGCAGGCACGCAGTTCAGAGGTCAGTTTGAAGCAAGGCTTAAAAAGATAATTGAAGAAGCAAAGTCGCTCGGAAATATCATTTTAGTAATTGATGAGCTTCATAACATCGTGGGCGCAGGCGATGCAGAAGGCGCTATGAGTGCGGCAAACATTTTAAAACCTGCTCTTGCACGTGGCGATATTCAGGTGCTTGGCGCAACCACGCTAAATGAGTACAGAAAGTCAATCGAAAAAGACTCGGCCTTAGAGAGACGTTTTCAGCCTGTAATCGTTGATGAACCGTCAGTTGCAGACACAATTGAAATTTTAAAGGGTATTAGAGATTACTACGAAAATTACCACAGAGTAAAAATTTCAGACGAGGTAATAAAGCAAGCGGCAATAATGTCAGAGCGCTATATTACGGATAGATTCCTGCCCGACAAGGCGATTGATATTTTAGACGAGGCAGGCTCTAAAGCAAACTTAAATAACGAAGCACTATCTCGCCTCACAAACCTTAAATTAGAGCTTAAAGAAATTCAAAAGCTAAAAGATGAGGCAATTTCTACCGATTCAACCGAGGATTATCAAAAAGCGGCAGAGCTTAAAATGCGTGAATGTGCTTTAGTTGAGGAAATTAATAAAATCGATTCTCAGGGCATAGACGTTGTTCTTACAACTGAAGACGTTGCATCTGTAATCGAGGATTGGACAAAAATTCCTGTTAAAAACATTACAGAAGAAGAAAGCGCAAAGCTTATGAACTTAGAAGAGCGCATAACAAAGCGTGTTGTGGGTCAGGACGAGGCGATTAAAAAAGTCAGCACCGCAATCCGCAGAAACCGTGCAAGACTCACAAAAGCTCGCAGACCCGTTTCGTTTATTTTTGCAGGTCCTACGGGCGTGGGTAAAACCGAGCTTGCAAAAACTCTTGCAGAAGTCTTGTTTGACAGTCAGGAAGCTATGATAAGAGTTGATATGAGCGAATATATGGAAAAGCATACCGTATCAAAGCTAATCGGTGCTCCTCCGGGATATGTCGGCTATGATGAGGCAGGTCAGCTTACCGAAAAGGTAAGAAGAAAGCCGTATTCTATAATTTTGCTCGATGAAATAGAAAAAGCACACGCAGATGTATTTAACATTCTTCTCCAGATTTTAGATGACGGCAGAGTTGCTGATAGTCACGGAAGAATGGTTAACTTTGAAAATACCGTAATCATTATGACGTCAAACGCAGGCTCTGAGATGAAGACTGTAAGCTATGGCTTTGGAAACGAAGAAAATACCGTTTATAAAAACAAGGCTGAAGCGGCTCTAAAGGAAATTTTCAGGCCTGAATTTTTAAACCGTATTGATGATATCATTGCGTTTAACTCTTTAGGAAAAGAACAGCTTATAAAAATTGTGGATATTATGCTTTCAGAGCTTTCTTTAGAGCTTATGCATAAAAATATTATCTTCAAGATTACAGATAGCGCAAAAGAGCTTATATTAGAGCGTGGCAGCGACGAAAAATACGGCGCAAGACCGCTTAGACGTGCAATCGAAAAAATGATTGAAAATCAGGTTGCAGAGCTTGTAATAAAAGGCGAGGTAAAACCGCATAGCGAACTTACGGCAGATAACGTAGACGGCGAAATTAAAATCATTGTAAAAGAATAAAAGTAAGGGGCTTTCTCAATAAGATAAAATCTATGAATAATTATTCAAAGTAAATGTTTATTGAGACAGTCCCTTTTTGTTTAAAAATTATAGGATAAAATTGGGATTTACATATTTGACAGAGAAAAATTTAATATCGAAGACGGATGAAATTTTTTAACGAATTTTTTTCTGTTACACATTCTGCGGAGAGAAAGGCTATGGAAATTTATATGAAAAACATAAAAATAACAGATGTACGTTGCCAAAAGGGCGATGCATCGTTTTTGATAGATAATGGAAACACAAGTATTTTGTATGACACGGGATTTGGTTTTACGGGATATGATGTTGCGGATAATATAAAAGCAGTTTTAGGAGAAAGAAAACTCGATTATATATTCTTAACCCATTCCCACTATGACCACGCTCTCGGAAGTGCATATATTTTAAGGCGTTATCCTGATGCAAAAGTTGTTGCCGGAAAATATGCTGTTGGAATTTTTGAGCGTGACGGTGCCAAAAGAATAATGAAAGAACTCGATGCAAAATTTGCAGAAAAATGCGGAGCTGGCGATTATGAATTCCTCGGCGATGAACTTAAAGTAGATATTGCTGTTGATGAAGGAGATATTATCAAAGCAGGAGATATGGAATTTGAAGTTATTAATTTTCCCGGACATACAAGGTGCTCAATAGGCTTTTATTGCAAAGAAAAAGGTCTTTTTCTTTCTAACGAAACACTTGGCGTATTTGACGGCGAAAAAACCATCGTTCCGTCTTATCTCGTAAGCTATGAAGATACTATAAAATCAATTGAGAAAGCAGAAAAACTGGATATAAAATATTTACTTGCTCCCCATTACGGAATATTAAACGAGGAACAGACAAAATATTTTCTCGATAATATGAAATCTGCATCAGAACAAACTACAAAGGAAATACTTGATTGCCTTAAAAACGGAAAATCAGATGAAGATATTTTAAAGATGATAAAAGATAAGTTCTGGCATGGATATATTAAAGCAATTTATCCCGAAGACGCAGTAAATTTGAATACATCCATAATGATACAAGTTGTAAAAAAAGAATTTTTATAAAAAACTATTTACAAACGAAAAAATTGGCAGTATAATGCATATTAAAATTCGAATATCACAAAAAGACATATTATAAGTAAAGTTGAAACAATAATCTTTTTCATAATATAAGTTCCCTTCCAGTATATATTTTAATTAGCTCTTTTGTATGTTAAGGAATAGCACCTGATTTAATAATCCAATCAGGTGCTATTCCTTTGTCTACTGTTCAAGTCTGGTTCAAAACCGCTTGGCATCTACCATTTTGTTTTAAAATCAATTTTTGCAAAAAGCTCTCAAACTATTGAAAAAAGCGAACAATTTAGATGTCATCTAAATCATTCGCTTCTTTTGGCTCCCCGAGTTGGACTACGACTCGCTAACGCTCGCATGCATGCTTCGTTCTGCCAATCAGCCATCGCTTACGCTCGGCTTCTTGGGAACTACGCTATCTCACCAGTTGGCTACAATTTGTGTTCTGCAAACTTTCTACCTCTCAAGACTCGAACTCCCTAAAGGGACTTGTGCCTGCGGCACTTCGCAACAAGTTAATTCTCGCAAGACAACTCGGGAGAGCATATAAAAAAAGACGCCTTTCAGGCGTCCTTATGATTACTGTTACAAATCATTTTCAGCAAACTTTTTACCTCTCACGACTCGAACTCCCTAAAGGGACTTGTGCCTGTGGCACTTCGCAACAAGTTAATTCTCGCAAGACAACTCGGGAGAGCATACAAAAAAGACGCCTTTCAGGCGTCCTTTTATGTATGGCTCCCCGAGTTGGACTCGAACCAACGACAACGCGGTTAACAGCCGCGGGCTCTA
>JAGBHP010000003.1 GCA_017935435.1 Clostridia bacterium
AAAGGGAGGTGGGTTTTGCGGAGCAAAACTCGGAGGGATTGTCATTAGAAATGCGATTGTTATAACAAAAACAATCCCTCAGTCACCTTACGGTGACAGCTCCCTTTACACAAGGGAGCCTACGCCCGACCGAAAGCTAAATCCCAATTTACCTTTCGGTTATGATTTGACATCGTAGGGGCGAATCACGATTCGCCTGCAGGGCAAACGTATATGTCCTCTACAAGCACAACCACGAGGTAGAATAATTCTGCATTCTGCATTTTGCATTTTGCATTTGCGCCGCAAGCGCAAAAATTCCAAAATAATTAACCCCACATAGCGCATTTTCCTTGACAAAAATGTATAAATATGCTAAAATCATTCCAAAATCTACTACGAAAGAAGAATAGAAATGAACGAAAAGCTCAACCTTACTATGCTTGTGGATTTTTATGAATTCACAATGGCAAATGGTCACTTTGAAAATGGTTATAAGGATAAAATTGCGTATTTTGATATGTTTTTCAGGCGTGTTCCCGATGATGGCGGCTTTGCTATTATGGTGGGATTAGAACAGCTTATTGAATATATTGAAAATCTTTATTTTGATGACGGCGATATTGAGTATCTTCGCTCTAAAAAGATTTTTAGTGAAGAATTTTTGGATTATCTTAAAAATTTTAAGTTTTCGTGTGATATCTGGGCGGTAAAAGAGGGTACGCCGATTTTCCCAGGTGAGCCTATTGTAACAGTAAGAGGCCCTGTAATTGAGGCGCAGTTTATTGAAACCATGATACTGCTTACAATAAATCATCAGTCGCTTATCGCAACAAAGGCAAACCGCATTGTAAGAGCGGCTGACGGTAGAGCGGTTATGGAGTTTGGTTCTCGCCGTGCGCAAGGCTATCACGGCGCAATTTTCGGCACAAGAGCAGCTTTTGTTGCAGGTTGCTCGGGTACTGCGCGTGCCATTTCTGACAGAAATTATCAAATTCCTGCGCTCGGCACAATGGCGCATAGCTGGGTTCAGCTTTTTGACTCAGAATACGAGGCTTTTCGTGCTTATGCTGAAACCTATCCCGATAACTGTATTCTTTTAATTGATACGTATAACGTATTAAAATCAGGTATTTTGAATGCGATTAAGGTTTTTAAAGAGGTAATCGTGCCTAAGGGATTTCGCCCTAAGGGAGTGCGAATTGACAGCGGTGATATTACCTATCTTTCTAAAAAAATCCGCAAAATGCTCGATGATGCAGGTTTTCCTGACTGCACAATAACTGCGTCAAACTCGCTTGATGAATATATTATAAGAGATACCTTAGTTCAGGGTGCGAAAATTGATATGTTTGGCGTAGGTGAGCGTCTTATAACTTCAAAATCAGAGCCTGTTTTCGGCGGCGTATATAAGCTTTGCGCAGTTGAAAAAGACGGAGAGATAATTCCAAAAATTAAAATTAGCGAAAATATCGAAAAAATCACAAATCCGTCGTTTAAGCAGGTTTACAGGCTCTATGAAAAGGATAGCGGCAAGGCAATTGCTGACGTTTTAACTCTCCATGATGAAGAAATTGACGATAAAAAGCCATATGAAATTTTTGACCCCGAGCATACGTGGAAAAGACGCACAATTACAGATTTTAAGGCAGAAAAGCTTTTAGTTCCTATATTTAAAAATGGTAAAAAGGTTTATGAAAGTCCGTCTGTTCACGAAATAAAGAGCTTCTGCGCTCAGCAGGTCGATACTCTTTGGGACGAGGTTAAACGTTTTGAAAATCCGCATAAATATTATGTTGATTTATCTCCGAAGCTTTGGGAGATTAAACAAGATTTATTAAAAAAGTATTCAGTTGAATAAAAAAGATAGCCGTTTGGATTTTTCCAAACGGTTTATCTTTTTACCTTCAAAATTTTTGCACCAAGCTTTATTAATTTTTCATCAAAAAGCTCATAGCCACGCTCTATATGATAAATATCTGAAATTTCGCTTTTGCCTTTTGCGCAAAGTGCCGCAATTGAAAGAGCCGCACCTGCTCTTAAATCCGTTGCTTTAACGCACGCACCTGTAAGATACGGTCTTCCGTTGATGATTGCGCATCTGCCGTCTGTTTTTATGCTTGCGCCCATTCTTACAAGCTCGGGGGCGTGCATAAACCTGTTTTCAAAGATAGTTTCGCAAATTACACTTGTTCCGTCGCACACGCTCAGCAGCGACATCATAAGTGCCTGCATATCGGTGGGAAAACCCGGGTGGGGCATTGTTTTTACATCGGCACAGTGAAGAGGGGAGTTGGCCGTTATATTAATAGTGGTATTTTTTGCAGAAATTTTTACACCAAGCTCTGTAAGTTTAGCAATAACAGGGCTTAGGTGGTTTGGGATAACATTATTTAACGTAATTTTTCCACCCGTAATTGCCGCCGCAACCATAAACGTTCCCGCTTCAATTCTGTCGGGGATAACGCTGTATTCGCATGGCGAGAGGGGAGTTCTGCCTACAATTTTTATTTCGTCTGTTCCTGCACCGTAAATTTTAGCACCGCTTTTATTTAGAAAGTTTGCAAGGTCAACTATTTCAGGCTCTTGAGAGGCGTTGCCGATATACGTTGTGCCATTTGCGCCGACTGCCGCCATCATAATATTTTCCGTTGCGCCGACGCTTGGAAAATCAAGGTGAATTTTTGCGCCCGTAAGCTTTTTTGACGATACATCAATATATCCGTGGCCTGTCAGAATTTCTGCTCCCATTTGCGCAAATGCTTTTAGGTGCAAATCAACGGGGCGAGTGCCGATAGGGCAACCTCCGGGAAGCGAAATACGCACCTTGCCGCACCTTGCAAGCATAGGCCCCATCACCAAAAAAGACCCCCTTATTTTACTTGAAAGGTCATAGGGGGCGATGTAATTTTTTAAATTTGAGGAATTTATATAAAGCGTATTTTTTTCAGCCGTAACCTTAGCGCCAAAGCACTTTAAAATATCGCACATTAAGGTGGTGTCGGAAAGACAAGGGATATTTTTTAAAACAACGTCGCCATCTGCTAAAAGCGATGCGGCAATTATGGGAAGTGCGGCATTTTTTGAGCCTGAAATATCAATTTCGCCCGAAAGATGCCCCGATTGTTCTATGATATATTTAAACATATCTTCACCTTTTAAAATTTCATTTATTAAAATTATTACCGATTTAAATAATTCAATACTGTACAAAATGTAATAAAAAAATGAAAAATTTTAAAAAAACCTATTAATTTTGCAAAAAATATGATATACTATACTAAAATTTACAAAAAGGGGTGCTCTTTATGGAAAAAATTTTTTCTGATATCAAAAAAACAGTTGACGGTGCTGTAAAAAAATCAGGTGAACTTGTTGAAATCACAAAGGTTAAGCTTTCGATTGTAGACATCAAAAATAAGATTGATGCACGTTTTAAAGAACTTGGAAGAATAGTATATAACGCATCAGGCCCTGAATATTCGGAAGCAGAGGGTGCAGACGCTATCATTGAAGAGCTTAATGCTTTATATGAAGAGCTTAAAAAAACAGAGGAAAGACTTGCAGAACTTAAAAGCGAGGTTGTATGCAAAAGTTGCGGAAGTCTTTCGAGCGATGACTCTCTTTACTGCAGAAAATGCGGCGCAAAACTTGACTGATTTTGAAACGAAAGGGAAAAATTAATGAAAATCGTACTTCAAAGGGTATTAAATGCGTCGGTTGAAATAGAAGGAAGAGTTGTTTCTTCTATCGGTAAGGGATACCTTGTGCTTTTTGGTGTTTCGGCAGAAGACACAGAAGAAGACGCAAAAAAATATGCTGCTAAAATCAAAAAGTTAAGAATTTTTGATGATAGCGACGGCAAAACCAATCTTTCAATTGATGATGTCGGCGGCGAGCTTTTGGTTGTTTCGCAGTTTACGCTTTATGCTGATTGCAAAAAGGGAAACAGACCGAGCTTTACAATGGCGGCACCTCCTGCACACGCAAAACATATATATGAAGTGTTTTTAGCCGAGTGCGAGGCACTTTTTGGAAAAGTGGGTCACGGAGAGTTTGGTGCGGATATGAAAGTTTCGCTTGTAAATGACGGACCTTTTACCGTAATTATTGATAATTTATAATTAAAAAAAAAGAAAGGCGATGTTTTATGAGGCAAACATCGTCTTTCTTCTCTTTCTATCTTATCATTTAATAAGGAGCTAAAATTAATTGTTTAAAAATGCTTCTAATCTGTCAAGACCCATTTTAATATTTTCCATACTTGTTGCATAAGACCAACGAACGAAATCGTCATTTCCGAAACCGCTGCACGGAACGAGCGCAACCTTTGCATTTTCTAAAAGAGCATTTGCAAAATCGTCAGATGTTTCTATTTTTACGCCCGAGATAGTTCTTCCTTTAATTTTTGAAATGTTCATAAGAACGTAAAATGCGCCGTTCGGTTTAAGGCAGGATACGCCATCGATAGAATTAATTCTTTCTACCATATAATCTCTGCGCTCAGAAAAAGCCTTTTTCATTGTAGCAATTTCTTCTTTTCCGCCTGAAAGAGCGGCAACGGTTGCCCACTGCGCAATGGTGTTGGGGTTAGATGATGCGTGCGACTGCACATTTGCCATAACTTTTGCGATTTTGGCATTTGATGCAGTATAACCAATTCTCCAGCCTGTCATTGCATATGTTTTGGAAACGCCGTTTATAATGATTGTAAGGTCTTTAATTTGTTCGTTAAAGCTTGCAATACTTACGTGCTTTCCTTCGTAAATGAGGTGCTCGTATATTTCATCTGAAATTACATAAATATTTCTTTCAACGCAAACGTCAGCAATTTCATTAAGCTCGCTTTCGGTATAAACCATACCCGTAGGGTTTGAAGGACTGTTTAAAACGAGAGCACGAGTTTTATCTGTTATTGCATTTTTAAGTTCCTCTGCTGTAAACTTAAAGCCGTTTTCTTCTTTTGTGTAAATGTACTTAGGACAGCCGTCAGCAAGGCGCACCATTTCAGGATAGCTTACCCAGAAAGGAGCGGGGATAATTACCTCGTCACCTGGGTTTAATATAGCCTGAAAAGCGTTTATAAGCGAGTGTTTTGCGCCGTTTGATACAACAATCTGCTCGGGAGCAAATGTGAGCCCGTTTTCGTTTTTAAATTTTTCACAGATTGCCTTTTTAAGCTCAACTATGCCTGATGCGGGGGTATATTTGGTTTTACCCTCCATTATAGCCTTAATTGCGGCTTGTTTTATATATTCAGGGGTATCAAAATCGGGTTCGCCTGCGCCGAAACCCACAACATCGATACCTTCTGCCTTCATTGCTTTAAATTTTGCATCTATCGCAAGCGTAGATGACGGATTAATGCTTTTTGCTTTTTCTGAAAGATACATCAAAGAACCTCCGAATGAAATTATTATGCTTTAAAAATTCATTTTGTTAAAATCAACGTTTTATATTGTACTATATTTGGAGAGAAAATGCAATAGTTTTTTTGAAAAAATTCAAAAATTATACAATTTAGTGGAAAAATATAGAGAAAAATGAAATTTTATGTGAAAAAAGATACAAAAAGACAAATCTGCACATAAAAATTATGAACAAATTTGCCTTAAAAAATTCAAAATATATTTTTTACATAGAAAAAGGAGCAAATGTTGAAATTATTTTTTCGGCGGTTTTTATGCCGTCAACTGCGGCACTCATAATTCCGCCTGCATATCCTGCGCCTTCACCTGAGGGGTATAAACCCGTTAGAGTTACGCTTTCGCCGTTGTCATTTCGTGTAATTCTTAAAGGTGCGCTTGTTCTTGTTTCAGGTGCGGTAAGGCACGCGCCGTTTTGCGTAAAGCCTTTGATTTTGGTGTCAAAAAAGCGCAGACCGTCAGCAAGAAAACGGCTTATGTTTTCAGGAAAAAGATTATCAAGTGAAACAAAACGTGTATCTAAAGGATAAGAGGGCAAAACGCCGTCAAATGCTTTGGTGATTTTATTATCTAAAAAATCCGTAACCTTTTGAACAGGAGCGGCATAATTTTTACCGCCTAAAGAAAACGCCTTTTGCTCAAGATTTCTTTGAAAATCTATTCCTGCCAAGGGGTGATTTGAGCCAAAGTCCTCTGATGAAACAGAAACGCAAATTGCAGAATTTGCATTAATTCCGTCACGGCGAAATTCGCTCATTCCGTTTGTAACAACGCTGTTTTCCTCAGAATTTGCGGCTACTACCGTACCGCCCGGGCACATACAAAAAGAGTAGCAACCTCGGTTTTCGTTTCGGTATGATAAAGAGTAGTCCGCAGCACCCAAAAGAGGATGAAAAGCAAAATCACCATACATCGCTTCATTAATAAAGCTTTGCTTGTGTTCAATTCTTGCGCCGACAGAAAACGGCTTTTGCTCCATTTTAATTCCACGCTCAAAGAGGGTTTTATAGGTATCTCTTGCACTGTGACCGATTGCAAGAACGGCAACATCGGTGCTGATTTCATCGCCGTTTGATGTTTTTATGGCGGTAAGCTTTCCGTTTTTTATCGAAAAATCGCAAACCTTAGTGCTAAAACAAAATTCTCCGCCCAAACGGATAATCTCCATACGTATATTTTTAACCACTTTTTTTAAAATGTCAGTTCCAATATGAGGTTTTGCATTAATTAAAACAGAGGGGTCAGCACCAAAATCCACAAAATCACGCAGAACACTGTCACAATGGCGGTCATTAATTCTTGTTGTCAGCTTTCCGTCAGAAAAAGTACCTGCGCCGCCTTCACCAAACTGAATATTTGATTTTTGGTTGAATTTTCCGCCGCCAAAATAAGAATTAACAGTTTTTGTGCGGCTGTCAACATCTTCACCACGCTCTAAAACAAGCGGCATATAGCCGTTTCGGGCGAGCGTGAGCGCACAAAAAAGACCGCACGGACCTGAGCCTATTATAACAGGACGGTTTTTTAGCTTTTTTGTGCCGAAGGTATATTTTAAATCTTCGGCTTCTAAAAGCCTTAAAACATTTGACCCGTCTGTACGAACCTTTTTTTCGTTTTTAAGTGACAAAACAACAGAATAAACAAAAGAAACCTGCTTTTTTCGTGCATCAAGCGAGCGGCGCACGATTTTAAAATCTGTGCAATCGCTCATCTTACACGATATTTTCTTTAAAGCAAGCTCTTTTATTTCATTTATATCTGCGCATATATCTGCTTTTATGTTGTTAATCTTAATGGACATATTTTTAACCTTTCAGTGTTTTTATATTAAAAATCTGATAAAAACTTCGTTGGATACGTCTATACCACGGGGCGTAAGGCGCAAAATATCACCGTTTTCTTCAAGAAGGTTAAGAGCGGTCAACTCATTTATTTCCTTTTGAAAAATATCGTTTAGACAAAAACCAAACTCTTTTTTAAATTCGTTTTTAGATATGCCCGAAAGCATACGAAGTCCCAAAAACATAAATTCGCTTATAGCGTCATCCTGCGAAACAATCTCCTTTGTGCGCCTGCCTTTATTCTTTACAAAATCGATGTATTCACAGATTCCATCGGGATTTTGAAAACGTTTATTTTGGTAAAAAGAGTGGCTTGCCGCACCAAGACCAATGTAAGGCGCACGCTTCCAGTATTTTGTGTTGTGGCAAGATAAATATCCATCTTTTGCGTAGTTTGAAATTTCGTAGTGGTTATATCCGTTTTTTATAAGAGATTTAGAAATAGATAAATAGATATCTCTTTCGGTATCTTCGTCCATAAGCTTTAGCTTTCCCTCACGTTCCATTTTGCCGAATGGTGTGTTTTCTTCGATGATTAAGCTATAACACGAAATATGAGGAATTTTGAGCGAAATGAGTTCATCTAAAGAAGCGAGAACGCTTTCTTTTGTTTGAATGCCTAAGCCGAACATTAAATCAGCATTAATATTTTCAAAGCCCGCCTTTTTAGCATCTAAAATGCATTTTTTAGCATCTTCGGCAGAATGAACTCTGCCAAGAAAAGCAAGCTCACTGTCATTTAGCGACTGCGTGCCGATGCTGAGCCTGTTTACGCCTGCATTTTTTAAATTCTTAAAATATGAAAGCCCTGCAGTTTTCGGGTTGCACTCAACAGTAATTTCCGCATTTTTTTTAACCTCAAAATTTTCAAAGACTGCGCAAATGAGTTTAAGCAAAAGCTCTTCGGGAAGAGAGGTCGGCGTTCCGCCTCCAAAATACACCGTATCAAGCTTTTCGCCTCTGTATTCTTGCATTTCGCAAATTAAAGCATCAATATAAACGGGTGCTTTAGAAAAACAATCCGAAAATGACACAAAATCGCAGTAAAGGCATTTTTTCAGGCAAAAGGGGAGGTGAATATAAAGTCCGTTCATTATTCGTCAAGCTTTAAGACAGACATAAATGCTTCCTGAGGAACTTCAACCGAGCCAACCTGTCTCATACGCTTTTTACCTTCCTTCTGTTTTTCCAAAAGCTTCTTTTTACGCGTAATATCACCGCCGTAGCATTTTGCAAGCACGTCTTTTCTGAGCGCTTTAACAGTTTCACGTGCGATTATTTTATTTCCGACAGCCGCCTGAATAGGAATTTCAAAAAGCTGACGGGGAATAGATTCTTTCAGCTTTTCTGCAATTCTTCTGCCACGGGCATATGCCTTTGATTCGTGAACGATAAACGAAAGTGCATCGACCATATCTCCGTTTAAGAGAATATCGAGCTTTACAAGGTCTGATTTTACATAGCCTGAAAGCTCGTAGTCAAAGGATGCGTAGCCTTTGGTGCGTGATTTTAATGCATCAAAAAAGTCGTAAATAATTTCATTTAAGGGAAGGTCATAGTGGAGCTGAGCACGTGTATCGTCGATATATGTCATATTGTGATATATTCCGCGCCTGTCCTGACACAATTCCATTATATTTCCCACAAACTCGGTAGGAACCATAATATCTGCTTTAACAATAGGCTCTTCCATATAGGAAATTTCACTGCCGTCAGGCATATTTGTCGGGTTTGCGATATCAATACATTCTCCGTTTGTTTTTGTAACCTTATAAATAACGCTTGGTGCGGTTGTAACTAAGTCTAAGTTATATTCACGCTCTAAGCGCTCCTGAATAATTTCCATATGAAGAAGTCCCAAAAATCCGCAACGAAAACCAAAGCCCAAAGCGATTGATGTTTCAGGCTCGTATACTAAAGAGGCATCATTTAGCTGAAGTTTAGCAAGAGCCTCTCTTAAATCCTCATATTTTGCGCCGTCAGCAGGGTAGATACCGCAATAAACCATGGGGTTTACCTGTTTATAACCCTTTAAAGGCTCTTTTGCGGGGTTATCTTTTAACGTAATTGTATCACCCACACGAGTATCCTGAACGTTTTTGATGCTTGCGGTCAGATATCCAACTTCACCTGCAGAGAGTTTATTTGCTTTTAAAAATCCCGTAGGCTGAAGGTAGCCGACCTCAACAACCTCAAACTCTTTTCCTGTCATCATAAGGCGGATTGTGTCGCCTGTCTTTAGTTCTCCGTCAACTACTCTGAAATATATAATTACGCCTTTATATGCATCATAGTAGCTATCGAAAATAAGCGCCTTTAAGGGAGCTTTTTCGTCACCCTTTGGGGCAGGGATATCTGTAACAATTTTTTCTAAAACCTCTTCAATTCCAATGCCGTTTTTAGCTGAAATTTTAGGTGCATCTTCTGCGGGGATACCGATAATATTTTCAATTTCTTCAATAACGGCTTCGGGTCTTGCAGAGGGAAGGTCAATTTTATTTATAACGGGCATAAGCTCTAAATCGTGGTCGATTGCAAGGTAGGTGTTTGCAAGTGTTTGCGCCTCAATCCCTTGCGCTGCGTCTACAATTAAAATTGCGCCCTCACACGCAGCTAAGCTTCTTGAAACCTCGTAGTTAAAGTCAACGTGTCCGGGGGTGTCTATTAAGTTAAGGATATATTCCTCACCGTCATTTGCCTTATAAACCAAGCGAACAGCACGTGCTTTTATGGTAATACCACGCTCACGCTCAAGCTCCATATCGTCTAAAAGCTGGTCTTGTTTGTCACGCTCGGAAACTATTCCTGTTTTTTCTAAAAGACGGTCAGCAAGAGTAGACTTTCCATGGTCAATGTGAGCTATTATGCAAAAATTTCTTATATTTTTTTTATCTGCCATATTTTCCTCCAAATTATATTCTGTCGATTATATTACAGCAAAGCTTTTTAAAATTATCTAAGCTATCCTGAGTATATTTTAAATCTTCGATTTTTTCGTAAATTCCTGCCGCCATATTTGTAATAAAGCTAAGTCCTAAAACGTTTATTCCTGCGTGTGATGCACAAATTGCCTCGGGAACGGTTGACATTCCAACAACGTCAGCACCGAGCGTTTTAAGCATTTTAATTTCAGCAGGGGTTTCAAAGCATGGACCGGGCATATAAGAATATACACCTTCAAAAAGTGAAATATTAAGCTCCTGCGCCGCATTCTTTACTAAATCCCGCAAGTTTTTGGTGTATAAATCGCTTAAATCATTAAACCGAGGACCAAATTCGTCGATGTTTTCGCCTCGTAAGGGTGTATCATTAAAAAACTTAATATGGTCACGGATAAGCATGAGGCTACCTGTGTGAAAATCGGTGTTTATTGCGCCTGCGGCATTAGTTAAAATAAGATTTTTAATTCCCAAAAGCTTCATAACACGGATAGGAAAAACGATTTCGTCCATAGAGTAACCCTCATAATAATGAAGTCTTCCCTGCATTATAAGAATCGGTTTTTCATTTATTTTTGCAAACACAAGATTTCCTTTGTGGTCGGGTGCGGTGGATACAGGAAAGTGGGGGATAGCAGAATATGAAAAAACAGCAGTTTTTTCAAAATTATCTGCAAAATCACCGAGTCCCGAGCCTAAAACTATCGCAGTTTCAGGAATTGAAGCCACCTTTTCCTTTAAAAATAAAGCCGCCTCTTTTGCGTTTTTTAATATATCTTTTTTTGAAAGCATAGCGTTGCTCCTTAAAATAATAATACACGTATGTATTTTAACACATTTTGCATTTCTTTGCAATAAAAAAAGAAAGTTTATTTTACAAAAAGGCGCAAATTGTTTATTTTTGACTGTTATTGTTTTTGAGCAAAATTTGACAACAAATTTAGCGTATCGGCATCTAATATTGCGCATTGACTTTAATGGTTTTTGCGTGATAAAATTTTTGTAGAAATATTTTTGTTTGAAGGAGTTTTTCTATGGTTGATAAAAGGAAATCGGATGTCCGTCTTTTTGATAATTTATCAGGGATGCAACACGATAATTTAGCAGGCTATTATTTAATTCATGGTGACAGCCACGAAAAAGTAGCACGTGAGCTGCGTGCTGTATATGATAACAACATACGCTCGGTTGTTATTGAATCACGCTTTCATCCTGATTATTGCCGTGATAAATATTTTAGCGATATTCGTTTTATGCTCGAAGAGTGCAGAAAGCTTGGACTTCGTGCATGGCTTATGGATGATTCAGAATGTCCGTCGGGAACTTGTAATTTTATGCTAAAAGAGCCTGAATATATAAAATATCGTCCGTGGGAGATACGTGAATTCCACTTAGACGTTGCAGGGCCAATAACAGACGGAAATGTTGCGGCAAATTGCTGGTTAAAAGACGAAAGCGAAAGTATTTTATCAGTTGTCGCTGTAAAGCACATTCCAAACAGTACGCTTCTTTCCGCTGAAAGTGTGGATTTAACCGGAAATCTGCATGATGAAATGGTGTATTTTGATTTAGGAGAAGGCGTATGGCGCATTTTCTTTTTAATTAAAACCAGGCAAAACACTCTGCCGTTAATTGATAAATTGAGAGAAGAGTGTACAGAGTTTTACATAAATCAGGTGCATCAGAAGATTTATGATAATCTGTCGGAATACTTTGGAAATACACTTTTAGGCTTTTTTAATGATGAAGCAGGCTTTCATAACAATACAAACCGTATGTATATAACACCTATGGGTACGGAAAATGCGCAATACCCTTGGGGTGACTGTGTTTTAGATGCTTTAAAGGATATTTATGGCGATAAGGCATATGCACGCTTACTTGGAATATGGTATCGCTTTGAGGACGGATCAGAGCAAAAACTGCGTGTTGAATATATGGACACCATAAGCCAGGCTTTTTATAATAACTATTCAAAGAAGATTGCTGAGTTTTGTCACGAGCATGGTGTGCGCCTTATCGGACATATTTTAGAAGACGGAAACGGCCATGCAAAAACAGGGTATGGTTGCGGTCACTATTTCCGTGCTATTGGCGATCAGGATATGTCAGGAATTGATACGGTGCTTCATCAGCACGTTCCGGGTATGACAGAGTGCAGTCACAAAGCACTTTCCTCGTTCGGTCATCACGATAATGTGTTCTACACCTATTATCTTGCAAAGCTTGGTGCTTCATACGCTCATATTGACAGTCGTAAAAAAGGCAGACTTATGTGCGAAATATATGGTGCTTACGGCTATGCCGAAGGCACAAAAATGATGAAATATATCGGTGACCATATGCTTGTGCGTGGTGTAAACTATATGCTTCCGTGCCTATATTCATCGGATGACACACAGAAATTTCATCATCCGCCTGTTTTTTATAGCGGAGGTAAAAATCCGTTATATCCTCATTATGGCACAGTTATGAATTATTTAAACAGAGTTTGCCATATGCTTACAGATGGCATCCATGTGCCTTCGTGTGCAATTTTTTATGATGCACACGGGCATTGGGTAAACGAGGATTTTCTAAAGGCGCAGGACTTAGCAAAGGTGCTTTATGATAATCATTTTGACTACGATATTTTGCCCATAGAGTATATTGAGCAAATAGATAAAAATGGTATGCTAAACGGCGAAAAATATCCGCTTTTGTTCTTGCCTTACACTTCATATTTGCCCGAAAGTGTAATAAAGTCGCTTAAAAAAGCTAATATTGAAGTAATTTGCGTAAGCGATAACGGGCAAAAAAGTGCCGATTTTCCAACGATTGATATAAAAGAAGCTCCTTATATTTTAAAAGAACGGGGAGTATGTGATGTAGTCTGCGACTATCAGGGGATATATCTGCGCTCGTACCACTACACAAGGGATAACACGCATATTTATATGTTTGTAAATGAAGATATTAAGCATAAGATTTCTACGGACATTACGCTGAGAGCTTTCGATGACGGAAATTATGCGATTTATGATGCGCTCGAAAACAAAGCGTGGAGGGGTTATTCAGATAGCGGAAAAATTCATATTGACTTGCCTCCGTACAGCTCGCTGATTATTTTATGCGGAGAGTTAGAGTATGAGCGTCTTGTGCAATTGCCCGAGCTGACTTTAATAAGCGAAGAAACGGTAAGTAATGTTTTTGATGTGAGCTTAGCTGAAACTTTAGAAAAGTATGAGCCATACATAAAGACTGATAAGCTTTTTAATGTGACAGGAAGAGCGCATAAGCCTCGTTTTTCGGGAAATATTCGCTACGAAACTACCTTAAACCTTAAAAAAGCAGACAAAATTATGCTTGATTTAGGTGAGGTTGGTGAAGCAGCTACCGTAAAGCTCAACGGAAAAAGAGCAGGAAACCGTATTGCACCGCCTTATATTTTTGATATAACTGACTTAGTAAAAAACGGCGAAAATAACTTGGAGATTATCGTTTCAAATCATCTTGGCTATAACAAAAGAGATTATCTTTCTATCTACTTAACGTTTGAACCATCGGGGCTTTTAGGTCCTGTAAAGATTAAAAGCTATAATATAAAGAAATAAAAACTTGCAGGTGAATAACGATGAAATTAAATTTTGAGCAAATAAAATCCATTACAAAAGGCGTGGTAAATGTCGAATTTGATAACGGAAAATATAAATTTTTCAGGTTTACGGCAGAGGAAAGTAAGTCGATAGAAAATCAGAATTTTTTAGCAACAGCAGGCGTGCAAATGATGTTTAAAACAGATGGGAAAAAGCTAAAACTAAAAATCTTTACTCAGCATGCGATGCCGATAAGAAGCTATTTTTCGCTCGATGTTTTAGCTGACGGCGTTTATATTGGAAGCATCAAAAATTTTGATGATGACACAGCTAAAGGAAATTACGCAGAGAGGGAATATCCGCTTGGAAGCTTTAATGGAGAATTTAACCTTGGAGAAGGCGAAAAGAGCGTAAAAATTGTTTTTCCTCATTCGGTGATTGCTTATCTTGAAGAAATAGAAATTGAAAATGCTACATATGTGACACCTATAAAAAAGGAAAAAACAATTGTTTTTTACGGAGATTCAATCACTCAAGGGTTTGAAGCGCTTCACGCATCAAAAACATATGCGGCAAGGCTTGCAGAAAGCTTAGATGCCGAAACTATAAATAAAGGCTTGGGTGGCGCGGTGTTTTGCCCGAAGCTTGCTTTCGCTGCGCCCGATGTAAAGGCGGATTTAGTTGTGGTAGCTTACGGCACTAATGACTGGTACGCTTTAGAGCAGGCGCAAATAAGAAAAAATGCGGAAGAATTTTTGACGGTGATAAAAAAGAAATTTGCGCACGTGCCTGTGTATGTTCTTACGCCGATATGGCGGTTTGACTGGCTTTCGGAGAAAAAAGGCGGCAAGGTTTTTGAAATAATTGATATTATATATGATGTTTTTCAAAATAATGAAAATATGCACATAATTTGCGGAACAGACTTAGTTCCGCACGATGAAACGCTTTTTGGAGATTTGCGTTTGCATCCAAGCGATGATGGATTTGAGCATTATTTTAAAAATTTACTAAAAGAAATCAATTGTTAAGAAAACTCTTAAATAAAAGTAAATAGGTTTAGCATAAGGAGAAGGATTGATTTCTCCTTGTGTTTTTTTGTGAAAAAATAAACAATATATTAAACAATATATAATAAAAACAAAAAAATTGTTGCTTTTTTCAAAAAAATTTGTTATTATATAAGATGTTGTTTTGATTAATATTTAAAATTGCGTTTTTTATGCGCAAAATTATTGGCGAAAGGCAGCGATGCAAATTGGCTACGAAAATAGTTATTGGCGCTCAGTGGGGCGACGAAGGAAAAGGAAAGATTATTGATATATTAGCGCAGGAGTCTGATGTTGTTGCTCGTTCTCAGGGCGGTAACAATGCAGGTCACACGGTTGAAGCTGATGGTGTTGAGTATAAATTAAGACTTACGCCTTCAGGTATTTTAAACCCTGAAACAACCTGCGTTATCGGTAACGGCGTTGTTGTTGACCCTAAGGTGCTTTTAGGCGAGATTGATATGCTAAAAGAAAAAGGAGTGTCAGCTGACAATCTTAAAATTGACCTGCGTGCGCATATTATTATGCCTTATCATATCGTGCTTGACGGTCTTATGGAAAAAGCACGTGGCAAAAGCGATATCGGTACAACTAAAAACGGTATCGGCCCTTGCTATTCTGATAAAGCAGAGCGTATAGGCATACGTTTTGCTGATTTAATTGATGAAGAAATTTTCCCTGAGCGTGTTCGCGAAAATGTGGAAAAGAAAAATAAGCTTATTACTAAAATTTATGACGGCGAGCCTCTTGATGCTGAAAAAATAATAGAAGAGTATACACAGTATGCAAAAAGACTTAAAAAGTATGCAGCTGATACCTCGGTTATTTTATATAACGCAATTAAAGCAGGCAAAAAAGTATTGTTTGAAGGTGCACAGGGTACGCTTTTAGACCTTGATTTAGGAACTTATCCTTATGTTACATCTTCACATCCTATTTCGGGCGGTGTTTGCATCGGAACAGGTATCGGTCCTACTTTAATTGATGAGTGCGTAGGTGTTATGAAGGCATACGTTACACGTGTAGGAAAAGGTCCGTTCCCGACAGAGCTTTTTGATGAAGTCGGCGACAAAATCAGAGAGGTTGGACACGAGTTCGGAACAGTTACCAAAAGACCTCGCCGCTGCGGTTGGTTTGATGCCGTAATCGGAAGATTTGGCGTTCGCACAAGCGGTCTTACATCTATTGTTTTAAATAAAATTGATACTCTTTCAGGTATTGGAAATCTTAAAATTTGTACTGCTTACAAAAAAGACGGCGAGCTTATTTATGATTTCCCTGCAAGCCTTACAGAGCTTGCTAAATGCGAGCCTGTTTACATTGAAATGCCCGGATTTGATGAGGATATTTCAAAGGTAAGAAGCTTTGATGAGCTTCCTGAGGCTGTTAAAAATTATGTTAAGAAAATTGAAGAGCTTTGCGACTGCCCTGTAAGCATGGTAGGCGTAGGCCCGGGAAGAGATCAGAATATCGTAAGATAATTTTAAAAAAAAATAATCATTTTATCCCTCGTTCTATCATAGAATTTTATTGGACAAATTCTTTTTATGTAATGAGGGATAAGATGATGACGTTTTTTTTGAATGTAAAACAACACATAGCATTAAATATTAAAATTTATGCAATAATTTTTATTGCTTTTACAGTAGGCGCACTTGTTGCGGCTTTTTCTGTCTTTAACTTAAGTGAGTCGCAAACAAAAGAGCTTATGCTGTATTTGGGGGATTATTTCGATAATATAAATAAAAGCGGTGCAGATAAAACGCTTATACTAAAAATTTCTGTGCTTGATAATTTAAAAACTTATTTTCTGGCGGTAATGTTTGCACTTATGGTAATAGGTGCTCCGTTTATTGTGCTTATTTGCGCAGTAGGCGGTTATACTGCCTTTTTCACGCTGATTTTGCTTTTTAAATGCTACGGCATAAAGGCGATTTTGTTTGTTTTAACGGGGCTTTTGCCTCACTGGATTATTTTGTTGCCTTTATATGGCTTTTTTATGGCGGATTGCCTGAAATTTTCGCTTGCGGTTTTAAATGGTGCAAAAAATAAAAGACAGATAAAAAGCGTCGGTGCGTTTTTGCTGACAGCATTTATTGTTTTTTTATGCAGTGCGTGCGCATCGCTTTTGTGCGCATATGTTGAGCCGTGGCTTGTAAGCTTTGTTGCTAAATTTTACATAGCATAAAGTTATTTACTTTTACAA
>JAGBHP010000031.1 GCA_017935435.1 Clostridia bacterium
AAATTGATAGAATTGACGAAATCAAGTGATGCTAAAATGATGATGTAGTAGACGGAACGCTTGCAAACGGATGCAAACGGATGCGAAATTGATGCTTTAATTTATATAAAATGAAATATCAACTTCGTTGATGTGAAATAATTTTCTTTAAAAATTGTGAAATAGAAAGCTTATGCTTTCTGTGAAATAAAATTTGCCTTTTCATACGCCGATAGGCGTATTTCACGCTGCGTAGCAGTATTTCACAGCGAAGCTATTTCACTTGCCGCAGGCAAATTTCGTTAAAAAAGCACTTGCTCATGCAAGTGCTTTTTTTTGGCAGGGGTAGAAGGACTCGAACCCTCAAGAACGGTTTTGGAGACCGGCATGTTACCATTACATCATACCCCTATATTTAGTTTACTTAAATATTATACACATATAAAGGCGGTTTGTCAAGGTTTTTTTAGAATAAGTTAAAATATTTATTATAATAATCAGATTATGATGTTTTTAAGTTGTCAGAACGCAATTTAAGGCACAGCAAAATTTGCAAAAGGCTATGACAGAGTATTTTGTCACAGCCTTTTTTGTGTATTTAAAATTTTTAAATTGTGCGATTTAGGATTATTTATTTACAGATTTATAAACAACGTTTTTCTCGCCTAAAAGCTCTGTCAGCTCTTCTTTTGCGTTTTCCGACACCCAAAGGTTTTTTGGTGCTATGCTTGTTTTGCCCGTTTCTTCATCATGGATACAGACGGCGATGTTTCCTTTTGTTTTTTCCATAATTTCCTTGGCTCTTTCATAAAGAAAGGCTTTTCCAAGCTCAAACCTTATATAGAGCTTGCCCGAAACATCTTGCTTTAATGCCTCTTCAATCGGGATAACCGTATCTGCTAAAAGCTTTGGTGCTTCATCTTCTCGCATACTTATGCGACCCGAAACCACGACGATTGCATCCTCTGAAATATACGGCTTTACGTTTTTATAAATAAGCGGAAAAACCAAAGCCTCAAGCTTTCCCGTCATATCCTCTAAGCCTATAAAAGCCATCATTTGATTTGAGCGTGTAATTTTGGTTTTCAGCTCCGAGATAATTCCGCAAATGCTGACCTTATCTCCGTCTTTTATATCCTTTAAAATTTCGTCTGCCTCGTCTTCTGCCTGCGAAAAATCAATAGCGTAATGCGTAGAAAGTCTGTCGAGCTTATCTCGGTATTCATTTAGAGGATGTCCCGAAACGTAAAAACCGATTGTTTCTTTTTCCATAGAAAGCATTTTTTTCTGAGGAAATTCCTCAATATCAGGATAAGGCAGAGCCTCCTGCACCGATTCTTCCTCTTTACCAAAGTCAAAGAGTGAAATCTGCCCCTCAACGTTATGTTTTCTGTTATCAGCGGCGGCATCTACCCTTTTTTCAAAGACCGAAAGAAGCTGTGAACGCTTGTGACCCAAAGAATCAAAAACACCTGATTTTATGAGTTGTTCGTGCACCCTTTTGCTGACGCCGAGAGAAACTGTTCTGTTTATAAAATCATCATAGCTTGTAAATTTGCCGTTTAGCTGTCTTTCCTTTGCGATTGCATCAATCACGCCCACACCGACATTTTTAATGACCGCCATACCAAAGCGCACGTCGCCATTTGAAACAGTAAATCCCGAATAGCTTTCGTTAATATCGGGCGGCAGAATTTTAATTCCCATTCTTGCGCACTCTGCAGAATATCGTGCAACCTTTTCGGGCGAGTCTAAAACAGAAGAAAGGAGCGCCGCCATATACTGCGCAGGGTAAAAATATTTAAGGTATGCCGTCTGATAGGTTACAACAGAATATGCTGCGGCGTGGGATTTGTTAAATGCATAGTTTGCAAAGTCCATCATTTCGTCAAATATGTCATTTGCGACTTTTTCAGAAACGCCTCGTCTTATTGCACCGTCAATTAAAATATTTCCATCATCATCTGTAAGACCGTGAATAAAGTGCTTTCTCTCTTCGGTCATAACGTCAGCTTTTTTCTTACTCATTGCTCTGCGCACAAGGTCGGCTCTTCCCAAAGAATATCCGCCAAGCTCACGCACAATCTGCATAACCTGCTCCTGATACACCATACAGCCGTAGGTTACATCTAAGATTTTTTCTAAGAGCGGATGCTTATATGTTACGCTTTTCGGGTTATTTTTATTTGCAATATATCTTGGAATCTGCTCCATAGGTCCCGGGCGGTAAAGCGAAATACCTGCGATGATATCTTCTAAGCTTTCAGGCTTTAATTCCTTCATAAACGAGCGCATACCCGCACTTTCAAGCTGAAAAACGCCCTCTGTTTCGCCACGTGAAAGCATTTTGTAAACCTCGGGGATATCAACGTTAATTTTATCAATATCTATCTTTTCTCCCGTTGATTTTTCTATAATTTTAATTGCATCATCGATGATTGAAAGGTTACGAAGACCCAAAAAGTCCATTTTAAGAAGACCCAGCTCTTCAACTGTGCCCATTGGGAACTGCGTTGTTACGATATCATCATTTTTTTGTATCGGAATATGCTCTGTTATCGGATTTTTTGAAATAACGACACCCGCTGCGTGCGTGCCTGCGTTGCGAGTCAGCCCCTCAAGTGCCATAGCCTCGGTTAAAAGCTCCCGTGCCTGCGGATTTTCCTCATAAAGCGCCTTTAATTCAGGATTCATAGAAAGCGCTTTTTCTATCGTCATTTTAAGCTCAAAGGGTATCATTTTTGCGATTGCGTCTGTTTCCTGATAGGTGATATCGAGCACTCTGCCCACATCACGCACCGCAGCCTTTGCCTTCATTGCATTAAAGGTTATAATCTGCACAACTCTGTCACGCCCGTATTTTGATACGACGTAATCTATGACCTTTTGTCTGTTTTCGTTGCAGATATCTACGTCAATATCGGGCATACTTACACGCTCAGGGTTTAGAAAACGCTCAAAAAGCAGATTATAGCGAATGGGGTCAATATTTGTTATAGCAAGGCAGTAAGAAACAATACTTCCTGCCGCCGAGCCTCTTCCCGGGCCTACGGGAATGCCGTGGTCTTTGGCGTATTTTATAAAATCCCGCACGATGAGAAAATAATCAACGTATCCCATATTTTTTATAACGTCAAGCTCGTAATAAAGGCGCTCTTTATGATCGTCGGTTTTGTATCTTTTAGCATATCCCTCTTCGCAAAGGCGCTTTAAATAGCTATATGCGTCCTCGCCGTTCGGAACATCATATTCGGGCAAAAGGTGCTGATGAAATTTTATATCAAAATTACACATATCGGCAATTTTTTGCGTGTTTTCGAGTGCTTCAGGAACGTTTTTAAACATTTTAAGCATCTCGTCTTCGCTTTTTAGGTAAAACTCGTCGGTTTCAAAGCTCATTCTGTCAGTTTCAGACACTTTTCTGTTTGTTTGAATACACATTAAAACGTCTTGGTGTTTTGCGTCATCTTTATTTACATAATGAACGTCATTTGTTGCAACAAGACCGATGCCGAACTGCTCAGAAAGGCGGATTAAAGCCGTATTTACCTTTTTTTGCTCTGCAATTCCGTGGTCTTGAATTTCTAAAAAGAAATTTTCTTTTCCGAAAACATCAATGTAGTCCTGAATCAATTTTTTTGCTTTTTCTAAATCATCTGCCATAATAGCCTGCGGAATATCGCCTGCTAAGCACGCAGAAAGCGCAATAAGACCGCCCGAGAAACGCTTAATCATATCAAAATCTACTCTTGGCTTATAATAAAAGCCGTTTGTAAAGCCCTCGGACACAATTTTTATAAGATTTTTATAACCCTCGTCATTTTTTGCAAGCAAAACAAGATGCCCTGTGCGATTTCCCATTTCGTGAGTTTTGTCATACATACTTCTCGCCGCAGTATAAACCTCGCAACCGATAATCGGCTTAATGCCCGCATTAATTGCCTCTTTATAAAAATCGACAATTCCATACATACCACCGTGGTCGGTTATGGCGATTGCTGTCTGCCCAAGCTCTTTTGCGCGCGAAATTAAAGCAGGTATCCTGCACGCTCCGTCTAAAAAGCTAAATTCGGTATGAATATGTAAATGCACAAAGCTCATTTTTTCTGCCTCCAAAAAATTCTTACAATATAATTTTACATTAAAATATGAAAAAAAACAATATACTTTTAAAATTTTAAAGCATATTGTTTTTTTAATTTTATTTATTACTTTTTATATCATCAATGCTCGATACCAAAACGGCAACTGCGCCAAGTATTCCGCCTGCAATAAGGTTAAAATTTAGGACATCTTCACCCATTATTACAGAAATTATTCCTGTAACTACCGCAGAAAACGGCATTATAATCGCAACGGCGGTTGCATCTATATGTTTCATTGAATTTGTTCTTATTGTCCAGCAAACAGCGTTTGAAATAATCATATAAAATATCGTAAAAATTATATGCTCAGGTTTAAAAGAAAAAACTATTTTTTCAATAGGTAAAAGCTCTCCTGCTGAATTTGTTATTTTAATAAAATTAAGGCTCAGCGAAAAAATGAGCGATACCGTCATACCCATAACCGACTGCACCGCAAGATACATAGGCGCATACATTTTTTTTGCAAATGCACCCGTTCCTGCAATATTAAATCCGTATAAAAGTCCTGATACTGCGCACAAAATTTCGCCTATACCCCAGCCCGATATGTCCTCTTGCGATATACCGTTTAAAATAAATACGCTAAAAAGGCAAAGAAAGCATGATAGCACAGTATAAATTTTTGGTTTTTTCCCTACCAAAAAATACATTAAAATCGGAACTGTAATGCACGAAAGATTTTCTAAAAAAGCATACCTTGCAGGAGTAGTGTACATAAGACCTATTTTTTGGCTTACATTTGCTAAAGCAAGGAAAAATCCCGTTGGAATACCTATTTTTATGTACTCTCGGTTAAATTCTTTAAAATGCCTCCTTGACATTAACATATATGTTATAAAAAGAATAACCTCAGAAAAAAAGACCCTGATGCTCGGTGAATAATACTTATAAAAATGCTGAGTAACAAGGGGTGCTGTTCCCCATATAAATACCACAAAAAACAAACCTGTATATGAAAGTGCTTTTGGGTCGCAATGTTTTTTTAAAGCGCTTGTTTTTTCCATGTTTAATTCTCCTCTCTGATTAATATTAACACTTTTTTTGTATTTGCACAATACTTATATAAAAAAAGTTAACATAAAGCAAAGGACGGACACTAAAAAAGATGTCCGCCCTCTGTTTTATGAAAGGAGAATTTAAAATATGGGATTTATTAAAATATTAAACTGTTTTGCGCCTATATTGCGCTTTTCATTTTAAGTCGAATATTATCCGAAATAAGTGCGATAAATTCACCGTTTGTAGGTTTACCTTTATTGGTGTCAATTGTGTAGCCGAAAATATCGTTTAAAACCTCCTCGTGACCTCTTCCCCACGCAACCTCAATTGCGTGGCGGATAGCACGCTCAACTCTTGACGAGGTGGTACTGTGAGTTTTTGCGATTGTCGGGTAAAGCATTTTTGTAATGGAATTTATAAACTGATTGTCTTTTATGCAAAGACTTATAGCATCTCTTATATATACGTAGCCTTTTATGTGCGCAGGGATGCCGACATCGTGAATTACTCCCGTAATTACGCTTTCTAAATTCTGTTCATCGATAACAGACGGGATTGCCTTTATCCCCGAAATACTCTTAGATGTGTGAATTTGGACAGGCAGAGAAAAAGCATCATCATTTGCGCCGTTTACAATATCAAAAATCTGCCTTATCTTTTTAGCAAGCATCTCCATTCGCTCAAAAGGCTTTACAATATAATAATGTGCGCCGAGTTGCATTGCCCTTTTTGTAATGTTGTCGTGACCTAATGTTGAAAGCACTATATAGGTTATTGTTTTGTCAAAATTTGTTTCCACAAGCTTTTCTAAAAGCTCTAAGCCGTCCATTCTCGGCATAACAACATCTAAAAGCACAACATCGGGTCTTGTTTTCATTATAACCTCTAAGCCCTCTAAGCCGTCTGATGCATCGGCGATGATATCAATATCATCAACGCCCGAAAAATATTGCTTGAGTGTTTCCCTGAACTGTCTGCTGTCGTCTACTATTACCACAGATAATTTTTTCTTCATTGTCCTTCTCCTTTTACTTACGGGCGATTTTGCCATTTATATGTAAAACCCGTCTTTTTTCTTAATTATACATTGCTCCAAATTAAAAAGCAAGGCAAAAATTTACATTTTTTTCCATTTTTGTTTTTGCTTCATTTGTGCAACACCTCACTCGGCTCTGTTACGTTTTTTGGGTTATTTTAAAACATAAAGATGCAACAAAATGTGTCAACACAAAATTTTAGTTCTTTTAATCATTCGTTAAATCCTCAAACATTTCAAATTTTCTGTAAAACTCACCGTTTTCGTAGTTTTTTTCAACTGTTGACTTATTTTTTTCAAGAAAATTTGTAATTGCATACATATCAATCCAGATTTCGCCGTTTCCCTCTTTTTGTGACTCGTCAAAAATAAGTTGCATACCGTAGTGCAGGTGGGGGGTATTTATATTATTTACGTTTTCCTTTATACTGTAACCCGTCATACCGAGGTAGCCGATAACGTCACCTGCTTTTACTGTTTTTCCCTCATAGATTTCATCGTTATACGGGTGGTCACGCCTTAAATGCGCATAATAATAGTACCTTTTTTTGTCAAACGAGCGGATGCCTATTCTCCAACCGCCGTATCTGTTCCAGCCGAGAGCCTCAACTGTTCCTGATTCTACCGCAACAATTGGCGTTCCGACGCTTCCCATAAGGTCGTGACCTAAATGCTTTCTTTTGTAGCCATAAGAGCGTGATGAGCCAAAATCGTCATAATGATTGTAGAAATACCCTCTTGCTATCGGCGAAAAAGCTTTTAAACCATATTTTTTAACTATCTTGCGCAAGTTATTTTCATCTATTGTTTCAATTTCGTATTCGCCAACAAAACCGCCCAAAACTGCGCTATATGCTTCCTTATAATAATTAAAATATTTCATATCAGCCGTAATTTTTTCTATTTTTTCACCTTTAAAAATGCGCTCAGTAAAGCCTGTTAAATCAGTTTTTTTATATTTAGAAAAATCTCCTCCATATCTTGCTCCAAGGTAGGCTAAGCAATCAATCCAGTTAAGCTTTTTTCCTTCTTTATGCGCAGAAACATCTGCATTATAGCAATCGTCAAGCGCATTTTCCGTAACACCGAAATCTACCCATTTTATAAAATCCTTTTTTTCCTTGCTTACATTTTTTGCATCAGGAAATAAACCAAATAAGAAAAGCGCACAAAGCAAAAAAATAATGCCAAAAGAAAAATATCTAATTTTAAAGGCTTTAATTATCAAAATCAATCACTCCCATAAAAATATATGATTTAAAACGAGCCGTAATGAATATATATTACTGAGGTGGTTAAATGTTTATAAGTATTAAGCTTAGCCGTGCAATTTTTATTATACTTTTATTTACGTGCTTTCTTTTTTTCTGCTCGGCAGGTGTAACAGGTGTTTTCTTTGACAAAGAAGAGGAGGGGATTAGTC
Organism: Clostridia bacterium; assembly: GCA_017935435.1. Classification (GTDB taxonomy): domain Bacteria; phylum Bacillota; class Clostridia; order UBA1381; family UBA9506; genus RGIG9126. Next base: position 7,583 of record JAGBHP010000031.1, read on the forward strand.
TTCCTATTCTTATGTATCACCATATTTTAAAGGACAAATCAAAGCACGGGGCTTATGTAATTTCGCCTGATGAATTTGAAGCGGATTTAATTTATTTAAAAGAAAACGGATATACAACAATTACAATAGCTGATTTAATAAATCTTACGCAAGATAATATATTACTTCCCGAAAAACCTGTTATGATAACCTTTGATGACGGATATTTATCCACGCTTGAATATGCATACCCCCTTTTAGAAAAATATAATATGAAAGCAGTTATTTCCGTGATTGCAAAATATTCTGAGGAATATTCGCAAAACCATGACCGCCATGTGCCATATGCGCATCTAACCTGGGAAGACCTCTCTTTTATGCAGAAAAGCGGTGTATTTGAGGTGCAAAACCATACCTATGATATGCACAAAAATATAAGCGGAGCAAGGCATGGCTCAAAAAGAGTAAGCGGTGAAAGCTTAGAACATTATGAGGCAGAGTTCAAAAAGGATGTTAGTCTTGCGCAAGATTTATTGTTTAAAAATTCAGGAATAAATGCAACCTGCTTTACTTATCCTTTTGGAATGATTTCCGATGAATCAATTGACTTTGTAAGGGATATGGGATTTTCTGCGAGCCTTTCATGCTTTGAGGGAATAAACTATATAACCGAAAACCCTGACAGTCTTTATCTTTTAAAAAGATATAACAGAGCACATAACAGACACGCAAAAAAAATCCTTGAAAAATAAGTTTTACTGTTGATTTTATTTGTTCATTATGATACAATACAAAAAAAGCTTTAAGGAAGTGTACAACTTGAGAAAATATCTTTTGCCAAAAAACGGTAATTTTTACAAAGCAAATTTACATTCACATAGTTTCCTATCTGATGGAAATTTAACACCCGAGGAAATGAAAAACCTTTATAAATCCCATGGTTATTCGGTTTTAGCGTATACTGACCACGATATTTTTCTTCCTCATCACGATTTAACTGATGAAAATTTCCTTGCGCTTTCAGGGTTTGAGGCTGAATTTAATGAGCATAATCTTAGAAAAATGGGAGGAACACCATGTAAAACCTGTCATTTATGTTTTATTGCAAAATCTCCCGATATTATAAATCAGCCATGCTTTAATCCAAATGATGCGTACATCTCACGTTCTAAGGAAAACGTATCGAAGGTGCAATATGATAAAACCAAGCCGTTTTTTCAAAGAGAGCATACTCCTGAGTCCATTAACGAAATGATAAAAACCGCACGTGAGGAAGGATTTTTTGTTACATATAATCATCCTGTGTGGTCTTTTGAAACTCGTGAGGATTACATAAATTTTGACGGAATGAATGCAATGGAAATTTATAATACCGAATCTTTTTTATTGGGATATCCTGAATATAACCCAAATATTTACGATGAAATGCTTAGGAGCGGTAAGAAAATTTTTGCAGTTGCAGCTGACGATAATCATAACAAATATCCTGAGGGTCATCCGCTTTTTGCATCGTGTGGCGGCTTTGTTATGATTAAAGCTGACGAGCTTAAATACGAAAAAATTACAGATGCACTCTTTAATGGTTATTTTTATGCGTCAAACGGACCTGAAATTTATGATTTATATATTGAAGATGAAAAAATTCACATAAAATGCTCAGATTGCACGAAAATTACAAAAAATACCGCACTGAGAAATACTATAATCGTGTGCGCTGAAGCAGGGGAGAGCATAAACGAAGCTGTTTTTGATATCTCACCCGAAGACGTTTACGTAAGACTTTCAATTTTTGATAAAGATGGAAAATTTGCACATACTAATGCATATTTTCTATTGTAGGGTTCGGCGGTTTCCGACGAACCGAAAATTATTTTTATAATAATAAATATCCCCCCGTAGAACGGGGGGTATTTCATTTTCGGGCATAGCCCTAATACTACTGGCAACGCACAAGTGCGTCTTTGGGTTGGCCTGCCAGCCACGCATTTGTTACTTGCTACCCATAAATGGGTTGTTACATT
>JAGBHP010000032.1 GCA_017935435.1 Clostridia bacterium
ATAACGAGAAAAGGATTAAAGAGAAACTTGGGTGGATGAGTCCGGTTGAGTATCGACTCAACACCTTGGCTGCATAAAAATAGCGTAGCAGTCATTAAAACTACTACGCTATAAAAAGTCTAACTTTTTGGGGTCACATCATATCTGCAGGACTTTTTATTTGTATAATTTATCAATTGCTGCTCATATTCGCCACAGGAAACGACCTTATAGTGTCGAGTAATCCTGATTTTTACTATAAAATTAAATATTTAGTGTCATTTTGGCTATAAGCTAACATAATAACTTTAAAACAAGTGCTGCGATTTTGTTTGAAACAGGACGTAATTTCTCAACAAGCAATTCGCAGCCTTTTTTTATTCTTAACAGCTTAAATAGTAATAGTCTTAAATAATCTATTAATGCACATATAAGAAATATGATAGCTGCGGCTAAGAGAGCATATATCACCAATAAAACAACGTTTAGTGAAGCAAAATTTGCAAACGCCTTGCTTAAAATATTATGCCAAACATAGTGTTCGGTGTGTATTACATATATACCAAATGTAAGTGGCGAAAAGAACATAATAGCTTTTTTGGCAGATGTGCTTTTAACACTAACTTTCGAAAATATAAATAACAACATTATAGCTGATAACAACGTTGTCGGATATATGTAAGTAATCAGCGTTGATTTTAAAATATTTGAGTATTTGCTAAATACTGCCAATGCTGCACACAGAATAAAAATTATAATATATTTCGGCTTTTTATCAGGAATTTCATCAGAAAACAGTCTTATGCAACCGCCAAGTAAATATAACATCATAAGCCAAATTGTTGAATATCCCCACGAGGTTTTAAAAACATCAATATCTAAAACATATGGCATAATTGAGAATACAACAATAATTGTTGCGGAAAGCAGTTTCGCTTCTTTTTTAGACAAACTCAACAAAAGCTTATTCATAAACGGCATCAAAAAGAATATGCCAAAATAAGCTGCAAAGTACCAACATGCTTTAGCTGAAAATGGATTGAGCGCTGCTAATATATCCTTTGCAGTAGCTGTATCGGGCACAAAAAAGTAAAAAAGTGTTGTAGATAAAACCATGTAAAATATTACCATCAGGGTCAAATTTATTATATTTGAATATTTGTGTTTTGATTTTACTCCCACATACCCTGAAATAAGAGCATAACAATTCACTGCACAATATGCAGCCGCTTCAAAAAACCAGGATACAAAATAGTTAACTGAATTTTTTTCACATGCGTTTAATATTCCACCATGCCCGAAAACATGAAGCAAAACAACCATATACATAGTAAAAATTCGCATTAAATCTATGCCGTAGATTCTATTGTCATTTGAAAACGATAAATTTGTACTCATAAAATTTTCCCTTCCCTTAAAAAAGAGCCGCCGAGCAGCTCTTTTATCATAATTTATAATTAATATTTAAAATTTTCAGGTTTTTCTTTTTTTACGCCGAAGTAATAGAGTATTGCGTCTGTTATTCTTTCTGACGCTTTACCGTCGCCGTAGGGGTTAACTGCGTGCGACATTTTATCATAGGCTTCGTTGTTTTCCAAAAGCTCGTTTGCAAGCTTTATGATATTTGCTTTATCTACGCCTGCAATTTTTACGGTGCCTGCATCAACTGCCTCAGGGCGTTCTGTTTCGTTACGCAGAACGAGGACGGGCTTTCCAAGTGACGGAGCTTCCTCCTGGAGTCCGCCCGAATCTGTCATTACCATAAACGAGCGAGCCATTAAATTATGTAATTCTTCAACATCAATCGGGTCAATCAGGTGAATTCTTTCGTGACCGCCCAAAATATCAAAAGCGACCTCACGAACTGCAGGATTTAAGTGAACGGGATAAACAACCTCGGTATCGGGGTGATTATTTACCACATCTAAAATAGCTGAGCAGATGTTTTTAAGCGGCTCACCTAAATTTTCACGTCTGTGCGCAGTCACAACGATTATGCGCTTAGCGCCAAAATCAAGCTTCTTTAAGGTTTCGTCTTTAAATTCATAGCTATCCGAAACTGTATTTTTAATTGCATCAATTACGGTATTTCCCGTAACATAGATGAGATTTTCGTCTATCGCTTCTTTTAAAAGGTTATTTTTGTTGTTTTCGGTAGGTGCAAAATAGATGTCAGAAAGCTGAGTTGTGAGCTTTCTGTTCATTTCCTCAGGGAACGGAGAGAATTTATCGTAAGTTCTGAGGCCTGCTTCAACGTGACCCACACGTGTATGGCAGTAAAAAGCGGCTAAAGCACCTGCAAACGTTGTAGAAGTGTCGCCGTGAACCAAAACAATATCAGGCTGAGTTTTTAAAATAACTTCTTCCAAACCGCAAACAACCTTTGTTGTAATTCCTGACAGCGTCTGCTTTTCTTTCATTATATCAAGGTCAAAATCCGCCTTAATATTAAATCTTTCCATAACCTGATCGAGCATCTGTCTGTGCTGTGCGGTAATGCACACAATTGACTCGATTTCAGGTCTTTTTTCCAGCTCTAAAACGAGCGGGCACATTTTTATCGCTTCGGGTCTTGTACCAAATACGGTCATAACCTTAATTTTTTCCATTTTACTTTTCCTCGTTTTCTTTATTTTCGTTATTTTCTTCGTTTTCTTTAAAATTAAACATATTGTTTGAACCCATATTAATAACCATAACCGCAAAGACGAGAACGGAAATTATCAGAATAAGCGCACGTGTAAAACCACCGAAAAGCATAAGTATTGCACTTATTGCGAGCATAATTGAAAGTCCGTAAAGGATGATAACCGATGTTCTCTGCGAAAAGCCTTTGTCTATAAGCTTGTGGTGCAAATGACCTCTGTCGGGTGACATAGGCGACTGACCTTTTAAAATTCTTCTTATGATTGCAAAAAGTGTGTCAAAAATGGGAAGTCCTAAAACGAGCATAGGAACAGCAAAGGCAACATATGTTTTAAATGGCCCCTGAATTGATATGCAGGCGAGGATAAAGCCTAAAAATGTTGCGCCTGTATCTCCCATAAATATTTTTGCGGGGTTAAAGTTATAAGGCAAAAATCCAAAGCAGGCACCGGCGAGTGCTGCTGCAAGCACAACGAGCGAGCCTGTTACATTGTGCTGGAGCAAAAGAATTGACAAAAGCGCAACAGAGGCGATAGAAGAAACTCCTGCGGCGAGGCCGTCTAAGCCGTCAATTAAGTTCACTGCGTTTGTAACGCCGACAATCCAGAAAATACTAAAAGTAATTGAAATCCACTCGGGAAGCCTTATAAGCTGGTCAGGCGAGAATGGATTTGAAATTGCAAAAACTCTTACATCGAGCAGTACGGGAATTGCCGCAGCTAAGATTTGAATAACAAACTTAAATTTTGCACTCAGCGGCTTTAAATCGTCAAATATACCCAAAATAACAATTATAATACTGCTTAAAAGTATGCCGATTAAGCCCTTATTTATTGCGCCCGACGGCAGAAAGAAATCTGCAAAGCACAAAACGCTTATTAAAAAGCCGAGGAAAATCGCAAGACCGCCCAAAAGCGCCATCGGCTTTCGGTGCATACGTCTGTTATCCTTCGGAACGTCAACCGCACCGATTTTAAATGCAAATTTTTTTACAAAAGGTGTTGCCGCAAATGCAATTATAAATGCAACAACAAACGAAAATACCACACTTATTCCGTTAATATTCATAAGAAATTTCTCCTGCAATTTATTTATAGTATTATGGAAATTATATCCCAAATCCGCCTTTTTGTCAATATTTTCATACATTTATTTGAAGTACAACAGTTTTACAATCAAATAGTTGTATTTTTTATTCTGTGCAAAAAATATGATTAGTACACAAAAAAATGTGGTATATATTTATATAAGTTTGTTTATTGCTTTTTTTATTTACATATACAGATTTTTTTGACATTTGAATACGGAATTTTTTAAAATTTTTCACGGTCAGTTCACTCTTTTGATGGTTGATTTTTTAAAAATTTACTATATATTTTAAACGGAGGGATGTACAATGAAGGATTATCCGATATCTAAGGTTAAAAATGTGGTGCTTTTGGGTCACGGCAGAGCCGGCAAAACATCACTGTCTGAAGCTATGCTTTTCTGCGCAGGAAGCTTAGAGCGTATGGGCTCTGTTCAGTCAGGCTCTACTGTCAGCGACTATGATGCAGAAGAAATTAAACGATTGTGTTCTATTAATATGTCACTTTTGCCTATCGAATGGCTTGATACAAAAATTAATTTCATTGATACACCCGGATATTTTGATTTTGTGGGTGAGCACTTAGAGGGCGTTTCTGCAGCTGACGGCGCAGTTTTAGTTATAAGCGGTAAGTCGGGAATAAGCGTAGGCACAGAAAAAGCCTGGGAAATATGTCAGAAAAATGAACTCCCTTTATGTATTTTTATAAATAAATTAGATGATGAAAAAGCTGATTATCACAAGGTTTTAACTCAGCTAAAGGACGTTTTCGGAAAAACGATAGCTCCGTTTTTAGTGCCGATTAAAAACGGCGATAAAATTGACGGCTTTGTAAATGTTGTTGATATGACTGCAAGAAAATTTGAGGACGACAAGGTTATAGAAATCCCCGTGCCAAGCGGAATGGATGACGAAATTAACCCTGTTCGTGAGATGATTATTGAAGCAGTTGCAGAAACAGATGAAGCTTTGATGGAAAAATATTTTGCAGGAGAAGAATTTACTCCCGAAGAAATTTCGAGTGCTCTGCGCCACGGAACAAAAAGACGTTATATCGTTCCTGTGCTTTGCGGAAGTGCTACTAAAAACCAGGGCACACGTCTGCTTTTAGACGCAGTTTCAAAATATATGCCATCTCCTGACTTCAGAGGAGAGGTTTTAGCAAACGATAAAGACGGAAATCCCGTTGAAATTCTTCCATCAGAGGAAGGCTCGCTTGCGGCTCAGTGCTTTAAGACGATTTCTGACCCGTTTATAGGAAAGCTTTCGTTTATTAAGGTTTACCGCGGCTCGCTTAAAAAGGACAGTTCTGTTTATAACGCAAACAAAGAGGTTATGGAAAAGATTGGAAAAATTCTCTCAGTATGCGGTAAAAAACAGACTGAAATAAATGAAATTAAAGCAGGCGATATTGGCGTTGTGCCGAAACTTTCATATACAAGAACGGGCGATACGCTTTGTATTCAGGGAGATTACATAAAATTTGATGAAATCGACTTCCCGAAACCTGTTATGTCAATGGCAATTCTGCCTTCTGCAAAAGGTGATGAAGAAAAAATCGGCGCAGGACTCAATAAGCTTGTTGAAGAAGACTCCACCCTTTCGGTTTATATAAACAACGAAACACATCAGCAGATTATTTCGGGCGTAGGCGAACAACACTTAGAGGTTATTTCGTCAAAGCTTAAAAATAAATTCGGCGTAAACGCTATTTTGGAAGCTCCGAAAATTCCGTACAGAGAAACTATAAAGAAGAGCGTAAAAGTGGAAGGAAAGCACAAAAAACAGTCAGGCGGACACGGTCAGTACGGTCACGTATGGATTGAATTTGAGCCTTGCGATTCTGACGAGCTCATTTTTGCAGAAAATGTGTTTGGCGGTGCAGTTCCCAAAAATTTCTTCCCTGCGGTTGAAAAAGGTCTGCGTGATGCAATGGTTTCAGGCGTGCTTGCAGGCTTCCCTGTTGTTGGTCTTAAAGCAACTTTATATGACGGCTCATATCACGCAGTTGACTCATCTGAAATGGCGTTTAAAACTGCGGCACAAATCGCTTATAAAAACGGTCTTCCGCAGGCAAGCCCTGTTATTTTAGAGCCTATCGGAACGCTTGTTGTAAACGTTCCTGAGTCATATATGGGTGACCTTATGGGTGATATTAACAAGCGCCGTGGAAGAGTACTCGGAAGCGAGCCTTTAAGCGGAGGCAAGGTCAGCATAACTGCAGATGTTCCAATGGCTGAAATGGCAAAATTTGCAACAGATCTTCGTTCAATGACACAGGGCAGAGGAAGCTTTACCTTTGATTTTTCTTCATATGAACAAGCTCCCGAGCATATCGCACAAAAGGTTATCAGTGAAAACAAAAAAGACTGATATTTTTAAAATATGGCTTAAAGTGGCAGCGTAAAAACTGCCACTTTTGTCACGTAAGATGAAATTTTCGTTTAAAACAATTAAAACAGGAGATAAAAAAGTGCTTATAAAAAACAAAATTTACGAAACAGAAATAACTTCATACACATCAGAGGGCAGCGGAGTAGGAAGAATTGATGGGATTGCCGTTTTTGTTCCTATGGCGTCTTGCGGTGATGTTTTAAGGGTGAAAATTATAAAAACTGCCAAAACCTACGCAGTTGGCAAGATAGAAGAAATTATAAAAAAATCACCGCACCGCACAGATGCGCCTTGTGCTTTTTACGAAAAGTGCGGAGGCTGTACGCTGATGCACGAAAGCTATGCTCATCAGCTTGAGATAAAAAAACAACAAGTTGAAGATGCGCTTGTGCGCCTTGGCGGATTTAAGGATATATGCGTAGAAGATACGCTATCTTCTTGCGTTCCGCAATTTTACCGCAATAAAATGGTTTTCCCGATTGGCGGAGAGAAGGGAAATGCAATTGGCGGTTTTTATGCACCCAAAAGCCATAGAATTATCCCTTTAAATAGTTGTCTTTTGGGCGAAAAACTCGCAACAGACGCACTTTGCGCCGTTTTAAAATATATAAACGAAGAAAAAATTGCGCCTTATAATGAAGAAACCCACACGGGCACAGTCCGCCGTCTTATGATTCGTACTGCAAAAAATACGGGCGAAGCAATGGCGGTAATTTCAGTAAAAAATGAAAAGCCTATAAATAAAGAAAAGCTTATTAAGGCACTTTTGGATATACAAAACGAAAAATATCGCTTCGTGAGCATTGTGATAAACGTAAATAAGGAAAAAAATAACCTCGTTTTAGGGGACAAAAATATTGTCATTTATGGTAAAGAAAGCATTACCGACACGCTTTTGGGAATTAAATTTAAAATTTCACCTCATAGCTTTTTTCAGGTAAATCCCGTTCAAACGGAAAAGCTTTACCAAAAGGCAATTGAATTTGCCTCGCTTTCAGGAAAAGAAACTGTTTTAGACCTCTATTGCGGCGCGGGCACAATAAGCCTTGCGTGCGCTGAAAATGCAAAAAAGGTTATAGGTGTTGAAATTGTCAGTGAAGCAATTTCTGACGCTCAGTTTAACGCTGAAAATAATAATATTAAAAACGCAGAGTTTATTTTGGGAGAAGCTGAAAAAATTGCTCCCTCTTTAGCTAAAGACGGAATTAAACCCGATGTTATTATAGTTGACCCGCCACGAAAAGGTTTAGATGACGGCGCAATCGGCGCAATCGGCGAAATGATGCCTAAACGCGTGGTATATGTTTCGTGTAATCCGTCAACCCTTGCCCGTGACCTTAAAAAATTAACTGAGTTCGGATATAAAATTGAAAAGGTACAACCTGTTGATATGTTCTCACAAACTGCGCACGTGGAGTGCGTCGTGCGACTTTGTCGCAACGAGCACTCATCGATATAAATCTCTTGCGAGATTTTTGATATATCCTGACGGATTCGATATGTGCAAAGCACTCGATATGTTTCCTTCGGAAACGAGATTTATATCATATCGAAACCGAACAAAGTGAGGCTATATCGAATTTTGCGAAGCAAAATATATCGAACACGCAGAGCGTGTATATCGACAAAGGAGAAATTATAATGGAAGAAAATAAAAGTACGTTACGAGAAGAAACAATTGCTTCTGTGACTACTGCAAATCTGTTATAGATTACTTAGCTATAACTCGATTTTTGGTGAAACGGACTTTTCGCTCTAATCTCGCAGAGAAACTGAATTTCAGATGTCTTTTTACATAATATGTTAGGGTTTTGTAAAAAGATGTTGAAAAAATATAAAATATGTTATATAATGTTTTTGTCGGGAAATCCGGCAAAAGGTAAGACTGAAAACAGTGTAAAAGCTGGGCGGTTATGCCACCTTGTTCCTATACTTATAGTTAGGATGGGAGGTGGTTGTTATGGGAAAATACATATTAAGAATTATATTTTTAACTGTTGTGTTTTTGATAGCACTTACAAAAAAAGTAAGATAGCCCCCACCGACCAAGTTAGGGCTATCTTTTAGTTCGTTCTTGGCATAACCGTTTGAGGTCTTGCCTTTTTCTATATTCATTATACTTAATAAAATCTATTTTGTCAACTGTTTTGGAAAACTTTATAAAATTATGCTTGAAAGTGCTGTTTTTTCCTTCTTGGGGGATATCCACCAGACGGAGATAACCTAAACAGGGCACTATGCTGAAAATACAGTAAACCCGTTGACGGAAGTATGAAAAGGTGTTATAATTCATATATAGAAAACTTGACAAAATATTACATAAAAGGACTTAACTATGAGAGATAAAATTATAAGAATAAATTGGAATAAGGCATTATCACTTGAAGACGCAATAGAAAGTGATTTATCAAACACACAAGGGTTATATTACATAAGCAGAGTTTTTGGAAGTAAAGAAACTAGTTTGTATTTGGGAATTGCAACACAACATAACACTATAAGAAATAGATTAAAAAGTCACAACTGGCTTAATCAGTACAGAGGTAGAATTTATGTAAGATTAGGACATATTATATATCCCAAAAATCCTGATGCAAGTATAATTGACCATGCTGAAAGTGCCATTTTATATGAGCAAGGGGATGTATTTTTCGAAAACACAAGTAAAACAAAATCCTATTCTTATACAGATTTATACAGAATTGAGAATGAGGGAGATATTTTTGAGTTAAAGCCAAGAATAAGAATGCATGACCACGAAGAATATGCTTCGGAAACAGAAAAAATGTGGAATCACCCTGCTTCTTTACTTTATAGGTGGAGAAATGACCCCAACCCTGTTAGGACTTCTGGAAAGGGGCATCCTGATGGAAAAAAACTAGAGATTAGAAAGATAGCAGAAGAAGATAGAGAAGAATATTTAAGAGAAAGATTTGGTTTAAAAGATTAGATTATATTAACTGGGTATGATAAAAACAATACCCAGTTTTATTATATCAAAATCAATTTTTTTACGAAATCGGGACAAAAATTATTCCGCAGAAAATAATGTTATAGGCTTACTTAGAAAATATTGACATTCCCTAAATTGTGGACTATAATTATAATGTATGCATAACAAGTTTTTATAAAATTTTCGGAGGAAAATTATGAATATAGGAGTAAGAGCGCACGACATTAGTGCGCAAAACATACCGGAGCTTTTCAGCAAAATAAACAAAATGGGTTTTGGCAGTGTTCAGCTTGCTTTAAAGAAATCTGTTAAAGAATTTGATTTATCGAGCGGTAGCTTTAGCCCCGGGCTTGCAAAATATTTTAAGGATGCGCTTACAAAAAACAACATTTGCGTAAGCGTGCTTGGAAGCTACATAAACCCCATAAATCCCGATGATGAAGAACGGGAAAACGCACTTTCTTTTTTTGAAGAGAATTTAAAATATGCAAAATATATTGGTGCTGACGTGGTAGGAACGGAAACGGGTTGTTTAGATACGCCTGAAAAAACGCATGGTGAAGAAAATTATCAGGTGTTTTTGTCTTCTATGAAAAGACTTGTTAAAACTGCGGAAAAGCTTGGTGTTTTTATAGCCATTGAGGCGGTAAGCTCGCATACGATAAATAACCCCAAGAAGATGAAGCACTTTTTAGATGACATTGATTCTCCTAATGTTTTGGTTATTTTAGATACGGTAAATATGCTGAACTTAGATAACTACAAGGAGCACGAAAAGGTTATAGATGAAGCGTTTGAGCTTTATAAGGATAAAATTGCGGTAGTTCATTTAAAGGATTTCAGGTTTGAAGACGGTCATCTTTTAAGAACTATTCCGGGTGAGGGCGAATTTAACTTTGATTATCTTTTTAAAACGCTCAAAAAGCATAAACCGCATATTTCGATGCTTATGGAAGAAAACAAGGAAGAGGATATTTTAAGAGGAAAAGCAAACTTAGAAAAATTATTTGAAGAAGCTTAAAAAGGAAAGGGGGCAGGCGGAATGCTTGAAAATTTGACAGCGCTTTCATTTGCAAATTACGGAAAAATTGTCCGTGAGGGCTTTGAACACGCCATTTCGCTTGCAGGATATTCTTTTTTTAAGCAAAGAGAGGTTACAGAAAAGAAGTTTAATTGTCTTTTTATAAACGAAGAGGACAAGACTGTTTTAGATATTTTTGAGGGCACGGCAATTCTTTTAATCGGCTATGATAAGGAAAATCTTGAAGCATTTCTCCTCGATAAAACTATAATAATAAACCCGGGCGCATATTACTGCGTTATGCCTCTTTTGCGCTCTGCGATGATTTCAACGGCAACTACATCAAGGCAGAAAATAGTTGAGGTTACACCGCAGTACAGACCCGAGGCGGTCACGGCAGAAATTGAGCCGACGCATATTTATACTCTTTTTTATCACGAAAAGGAAAGAGGCTTCCGCTCAAAGCGTGAATCGCACTATATATGGGAGATTACCTTTGTTGATAAAGGAAATATGTATAATGTAGCGGGTGATACGACGTATTTTATGTCGCAGGGCGATATTATGATTTTTATCCCTAATCAGCCACACGAGCAATATGCTGATGCCGATGTTTCAACGTGCTATGTAACGCTTTCGTTTGAAATGGATTTTGCCGAAACAGATATTTTTGACGGGCAGATTTTTCACGCCGACCAGCTTATGCGTGACTTGATTGCGAAAATAATTGAAGAGGGCAGAGAAAGTAAGCTTTACAGTAACGATTTAATGCTTTGCTATTTAAAAGAGCTTATCATAAGGCTGATAAGAAGTAAAAAAATCGAAAATTACGTGCGTCACGCCGATGTTATTGCAAAAAATGCGGTGGAAAATGATATCATTGCGCTTGCTAAAAGCTATGTTGAAAAAAATCTGTTTTCACCTGTTAATGTTTCGCAAATAGCAAAGAGTATACCTGTTTCGGACAGCTATTTGTCGAGCCTTTTTAAGAGGAATATGGGCGTTTCGCTCGTTTCTTACATAAATAAACAAAAGCTTGAAAAAGCCAAGGATTTAATAAGAGAGGGTGCACTTTCGTTTACCCAGATTGCGCAAAGCTTAGGCTATGGAAGTGTTCATTATTTCAGCACAAAATTTAAAAAAGAGTATGGAATAACGCCGACGGAATATTCCAAGGCGATTGAGTAGAAAGGATGTTCATATGGAGTACAGAGTAGCAAAAACAGAGGTTGTAAACCCCGACATTAATTCTAAAGAATGGGATAAAGCAGATGTTGGTCATATCGCCTGCGTTCCGTGGGAGGGCTATTGTGAGCCTCCTAAAACAACATTTAAGCTTTTAAGAGGACCTAAAGGCATAAGCGTTTTAATGCATACCGACGAAAAGGATTTAAGAGCAGAGGTTACAAAGGAAAACGGCGAAATCTGCGATGACAGCTGTATGGAATTTTTCTTTAAGCCTGACCCGTGGGATGTAAATTACTTAAATTTTGAAATTAACCCCAAGGGCGTTATGCATTTGGGACTCGGCAAAGACAGATATGGAAGAACTCTAATCGACGAGCCGAGAAGCACGTTTTCAATTGAAACAATCCCAAATGACGGCGATTGGACACTTAAATACTATATTCCCGATAGTTTCCTCTTAAAATATTTCAAAAAATTGCATAATGTTTGCCGTGCAAATTTCTATAAGTGCGGTGAGGAAACAGGTCATTCACATTATGCAACATGGGCAATGGTGGAAAGCGAAGAGCCTGATTACCATGTGGCTGATTTCTTTGAAAAATTGAGAATTGAGAAGTAAAAAGGAATTAAAAACCTCTGTGATACGTTACATGATTTGGTATCGCAGAGGTTTTATTTTATTTATTCCCGGGTAAGTTCCTTTTGTGCAGACAGCGCATAAACTGCGCCATAAATTATGTTCTGGTTATCATTGTCAAGAGAACGATACATTTTTAAAACATCAGATTCTTTTTTTGAAAGGTCAGAGCTCTGAACGTCGGTAATTCCGAGAAGATAGTCAGCGGAAACATTATAAAATTCAGAAAGCTTAACAATGGTTTGTATGTCCGGCTCGTTTCTGCCTTGCTCATAATAACCATAAGCACTTTTTGAAATATTCAAAAAATCAGCTATATCTTTTTGTAGCAATCCTTTTTCTTTGCGTAGTAATTTTAATCTTTCATATGTTTTCATATCTCACCAACCAAATTGATTTTATATAAAAAACCCTATTAATATTATACCTTTATTGATAACTTTTTTCAATGACAGGACTCTTTAAACAACATATCAAGTAAAAACAACGTATAATTGTTGTAAAAATACGAAAAAACTTGAAAAAAACTAAAATTTGTTATTGACAAACAACAAAACGTGGTTTATAATGTATGAAGTAAGAAGTCGGTTTAGTGTCCGACAAGGGATAGTTGTTTATTGCAACCATCTAAAAACTTTATTATTATACAAGGAGGCATAAATTATGCAGAAAAAACGAATGACAGCGGCAATTGTTACTGTTATTCTGGTACTCAGCTCACTCAGCGTTTCCGCAGAGTGGTTAAGTGCCGGCTATGACACCACAGACCTCAGCAATATCGGAAAGATATATAACGAGGCTATTGGTGGAAAGTACACAAGCAATACCAGAATTGACAAACTTTCCGAAAAAGACATTGTTTGGAAAGCGGAGGGTTACGAGCTTGCATATCCTCATGCTGGATATGACAGATTGTATCTTGAAGGTAATGCACAGGAAATTACAAGATACAATAACCTCTTCCCACAATGGGAAACACGTTTTGCTGATTATTTCTGGGAATTATATGGAGAACACAGAATTTATCAGCGTCAGCAGACCAATATCCCCGGAATTGGATGGAAATGGGATTACAGTGATGATGAAGCTATTGACGAAAAACTTTTTGTTCCGACAAACCGTTATGCAACAGCTTTAGAATCTTTTGAGGTGTATGGAGTTGGACCTTTTGATTTAAACGGCTACGTGGTTTGTAACGAAAAAGTTAAAAAAATGTACGCTCGCTTTGGTGTGGATAACGAAATTTTCAACATCATTCCCGGCACAAAAGAAATTGAACCGGGCACATTTTTCAGCAGTACAAATTTGAGTAGAAAAAATTCAGATGGACACTACATTGTATCTGACGAGGAAATTGCAGATAATGCAGGTGTTATTGTATCTAAATTTTTAACAGGTCCGTCTTATAGAGGAGATTCTGCTAAAAAAGACGTTGCAGCTGAATATTTAAAACACGGCGATAAGTGGATGTGGGATAATGATACATTAAAATATGGCGGTGCAAAAATTAGCTGGACAAAACCGACATACGAAATGAAGGAACCTTACAAAATGTTTGAATATCTCGTAATCAACGGCCTTATATTTGACGGACGTAATGACCTTCCAAGAATTTACAGATATACAGGCGGAAAAGCTACTCCTAATGTTGAATGGAAATATGCTTTTGCTGAAGCTGAATATCCTTATTCTGTAATTGAATTTAAATATATCGATGGTAAGCTTGCATATGAAAACGGAGAACCGGTTTACAGAATGCCTACCGGCGAATATGCAAACTCATATGTAAAAACAACTGACAAAGAAATTCAGATTTGGCTTAAAGATGATAACAATGATGTTATGATAGCAAGTGTTCCGAGAACATCAACGACCGGATATTACGGTGGATATGTTGGCGGTGCAAGCTTCGTAGCTAACTGATATTAAAAAAATGAACCGATGCTAAATAAAGCATCGGTTCATTTCGTAAGAGGTGTTAACGCAAAAACCATGTTAGCCTCCGGGGGATTTAATTGCACCGCTGATTTTTGATGTCATAAGGCATGAAACGGCGATGTATATAATTTCCATCATACGTCTTATCAGCCCACGATAAGAAGCGTTTGCATTTCTTGTTACTATTTGTGGGCAGAAAGGTTATGGAAATTAAAATGAGAATAATCTGCACGGTACTTATTTTTTTTATGCTGACAATTAATAATATGCCAGCAAATGCTATTGGAGAGGACACATATTCTCCGCTCGTTTTAATGTATCACAGAATTTCTGACAGTGAGGAAAAAGATGCATTTACGATTTCTGCTAAAGAGTTTGAAAATGATATAAAATTTTTAAAGGAGCAGGGATATATTTTTTTAAAGGCAGGGGAGATAGAAAAACACGTAAACGCAACGAAAAAATCGGTTGTTATAACTTTTGATGACGGGTATGAAAGTGATTATAAAATTGTTTTGCCAATTTTGGAAAAATATAATGTGGTGGCTACTTTTTTTATAATAGGCTCACTTATAGGAAAAGATGGTTATCTGACCGCCTCGGAACTTAAAAATTTAAGTCGTTCGGATTGCGTTCAGATAGGTAACCACTCATACAGCATTCACAATCTTAAATTTCAAGATGTTAAAGGTATGTATTTTACTGCACCGGATAAAATTATATCAGATTTTGAATTAAACCGCAAACATTTAAAAACGATTACAGACAACGATGTTACTATTGTATCATATCCGTATGGACTTTATGGAAAATATGTAGATAACGAGTTAAATAAAACAGGGTCAATTACCTTTTCGAGTGATGAGAATATAAGCAAAAGCTCTCCTTTCGGGAGATTTAACAGGTCGACTGATTTATCTGCCGAACAAATAATAAAAAAACTGCAAAATAAACAAAATTGAGTTTGATTTCCATATTTATCACTTTTTTTATAAATTAAATATTTTTTACTATCAATAGATTTTTAATTTAATATATTAATCTGCTATTAAAGGAACATGTTAAAATTTTAGATAAAAAATAAATTAAGATTTTGAAACACAATCTACTGCAAGGTAGTTATATGGGTTTAGGGTAGAAAAATAAAACCTCTATGATATTTTGATATACAGACTTTAAGCTGTATGTTATATCATAGAGGTTTTTATATGGGTTTATTAAATATTCATTTAATTATTAAAAGAAGGTTTTGAAACGTCTTTTTCTGTCGGGAAATTTCCGGCAGGGGAAGGCTCTGACATACTAAAATACATTCTTGCGGCTTTTGTTGTGCCAAAATCACGGTTAGAGCCTGTATTCTGGACTTTATTAAAGGCTTCACGGAAGAGTGCGTTGTGGGCTTCTTCACGGTTTAAGAGAAAGTCAATTGTTTGTCTTACCTTTTTATCATCTATTTGTCTGTACAGATATTCGTATACAACCTTTGCACGTTGTTCAGACGCTATATTTGATAATAAATCTGCGCATAAATCTCCTGTTACAGTTACATAATCGCCTGTCCAGGAATATCCTGACGCATTTATAAGCCCTGGATTTAGTCCAAGCTGTACGTGGGTCTGTATTTCGCCCGAAGGAACCTTGCTTGCGTCAACGTCGTGACCGTTTAAAAGGTTTATTGTCTGGGCAATCATCTCTAAATGCCCTAATTCTTCTGCTGCAATATCTAAAAATAAGTCCTTTATCTCAGGGTCTTTTATTCTAAAGCTCTGTGACATATATTGAAGAGCCGCTTTCAGTTCACCATTACCGCCGCCAAGTTGTTCCTGCAAAAGTGCAGCATATTGCGGATTTGGTCTTTCAATTTCAACCGGATGAAATAACATTTTTTCGTGCTTAAACATAAAATACACCTCGTTTTAATTTAGAATATATGTATATTTTCTGCAAGGAGGTATATTTTATTCAAAATGAAAAGCTTTTTGCAGACTTTTGGAAACAAAAAACTGCTGTGCAAAATGCACAGCAGTTTTTTTAAAACTAATATAAATCTAAAATCAAACTACGCCGTAAGCCATCATAGCGTCAGCAACTTTTATGAAGCCTGCGATGTTAGCGCCTGCAATGAGGTCATCGCCCAAGCCGTATTCTTTAGCGGTATTGATTGAAACTTCAAAGATATTTTTCATGATGCCTTTGAGTTTTTCATCAACTTCTTCAGCTGTCCAGCTGTAACGCATAGAGTTCTGTGACATTTCAAGACCTGAAACTGCAACACCGCCTGCGTTAACTGCCTTTGAAGGAGCAACGATTACGCCGTTTGCTTTAAGGTAAGCAACTGCTTCGTTGGTTGTAGGCATATTTGATACTTCAACGTAGTATTTGATGCCGTTAGCAACGATTTTTTCAGCTTCCTTAACGTCAACTTCATTCTGAGTTGCGCAAGGCATAATGATGTCAACCTTTACACCCCACGGCTTCTCGCCTGCATAGAAGGGAACGCCGAATTTATCAGCATAATCCTGAACTCTGTTGCGGCATGATGCACGCATTTCGAGAAGGAAGTTAATCTTTTCTTCTGTGTTTATGCCGTCTTCGTCATATATGTAGCCGTCAGGACCTGAGATTGTAACAACCTTACCACCAAGCTCTGTAACCTTTTTAACAGTACCCCAAGCAACGTTACCGAAGCCTGAAACAGCAAAGGTTTTGCCCTTAATATCATCACCGTAGTATTTTAAAAGCTCGCAAGCATAGTAAACAGCGCCAAAGCCTGTTGCTTCAGGACGAATGAGCGAACCGCCGTAGGGGCGACCTTTACCTGTTAACACGCCTGTAAATTCGTTTCTGAGTCTTTTGTACTGACCAAAGAGGTAACCGATTTCTCTTGCACCAACACCGATGTCACCTGCAGGAACGTCAGTATCTGCGCCAATGTGTTTTGCAAGCTCTGTCATAAAGCTCTGGCAGAATCTCATAACTTCGCCGTCAGATTTTCCGTTGGGGTCGAAGTCACTTCCGCCCTTACCGCCGCCCATAGGCAGACCTGTAAGTGAGTTTTTGAATATCTGCTCAAATCCTAAGAATTTGATAATACCTTCATAAACTGAGGGGTGAAATCTTAAGCCGCCCTTGTAAGGACCGATTGCACTGTTATACTGAACTCTGAAGCCGCGGTTAACCTGAACAACGCCATTATCGTCTACCCACGGAACTCTGAATTTAATAATTCTTTCAGGTTCAACAATCATTTCGATGATACCTTTTGTGAGGTATTCGGGTTTTTTAGCCACAACGGGCTCTAAAGATTCTAAAACTTCACGTACAGCCTGATGAAATTCAGGTTCTGCAGGGTTACGTTTTATAACCTTTTCCATAATTTTTTCTAATTCCGGATTTTTAAATGCCATTTACTCCATCCTCCTAAATTTGTTTTGCTTTTTTCATTAATATAATACTATATTATGAAATTTTTTTCAACTAAATTTTCATAATTCTTGCTTATTTAGCAAATTTCATTAAAAAATGACAAATTTTTCAAGCAAAATTCGTTGGAAATAAGAAAAATATGAAAAAGTCTGTTAAAAAAAATACAAAATTCAGCTAAACGGCAAACACAAAAAATTGCATCTGCCGTTTTATGTGATTTTACATAGAAAGCATTTTTGCTACTCGAACAAATTCATCGTCAAAATCTTTTTTCATATTAAGACCTTCTAAGATGTCATAGTCAACAATTTCATCACGCTTTACGGCAACAACACGGTTTCCGATGCCTTTCTTTAAAAGCTCAACAGCGTGAATACCCATTCTTGTTGCGGTAACACGGTCACGAACTGTCGGGCTTCCGCCACGCTGAATGTGACCTAAAATAGTAGCTCTTGTTTCAATACCTGTTTCGTCTTCAATCTTTTTTGCCATTGCGATTACATCGCAGATGCCTTCTGAAACAACGATTAAGTTAAATTCTTTACCGTTTTTCTTACCTTTTTTAATGTTTTCGATTATTTCGTTTAAATCATATTCTCTTTCAGGTACGATAGCAGCTTCAGCGCCGCAAGCAACAGCGATTGTTGCAGCGATATAGCCTGCACCGTGACCCATAACCTCAATGATTGAGCAACGCTCATGCGAACGACAGGTATCACGGATTCTGTCGATAGCGTCTTTAGCAGTGTCAAGTGCCGTATCGTAGCCTATGCAGTATTCTGTGCATGAAATGTCGTTATCAATTGTAGCAGGAACGCCGATTGTAGGAATTCCGTGAAGGCTTAAATCACGTGCGCCACGGAAAGAACCGTCACCGCCGATTACAACAAGACCTTCAATGCCCATTTTCTTAGCGTTTTCTACACCCTTTAATACGCCTGCTTCTTCTTTAAACTCAAGACATCTTGCAGTTTGAAGAAAAGTACCGCCACGGTGCAGAATATCGGATACACTCTTAGGCTCCATCAAAAACATATTATTATTTAAAAGACCGGAATAGCCTTTTCTGATTGCAACAACCTCAAGACCTGCGCTCATTGCGCTTCTTGCAACTGCACGAACTGCTGCGTTCATTCCCGGGGCATCTCCACCGCTGGTTAAAACACCTATTCTTTTCATAATATCACCTTTCCTTATCTAAAACAATAATTTCATAACGGCAAAATGAGGGATTATAAGCTTTCGTTTATAATGCACTCATGAGCCTCATTAAGCTCTGATTCGGGTACTAAAATTTCATAACAGCCGTATTTTTCGTCTGCGTTTGTGTTTATAGCTCTGACCTTAACCAAAAGTCCATGCGCCAAAATAAGCTCTTTGATTTTTTCCGCAGTTTCAAGCGATTGCGCAACATAAACAACCATCCACATAATGAAGCTCTCCTTTTTAAAATGCCCACACATTTATAATTTTATTAGCGGATTCTTTCTTTTATTTCTTTCATTAAATCTTCAATGAATTTTTCTTTATTAACAGCGCCCATATCTCCATTTTTACGTGAGCGAACTGCAACCTCGCCGTTTTCCATTTCTTTGTCGCCGATAACCAACATATAAGGCACCTTTTCAAGCTGAGCCTGACGGATTTTGTAGCCGATTTTTTCGTTCCTGAGGTCAGCTTCAACTCTTACGCCGAGAGCAATAAGCTCGTCACGGATAGCTTTTGCATAGTCTGCATGTGCATCAGCGATAGGAAGAATTTTAACCTGAACGGGAGCAAGCCATGTCGGGAATGCGCCTGCATATTTTTCAATCAAGAGCGCAAGTGTACGCTCGTAGCATCCAATTGATGTTCTATGAATAATATATGGGTTTTTCTTAGAACCGTCACGGTCAATATATTCCATACCGAATTTTTCAGCAAGAAGCTGGTCAACCTGTAAGGTAATTAAGGTATCTTCTTTTCCGAAAACGTTCTTTATCTGAATGTCAAGCTTAGGACCATAGAATGCCGCCTCGCCAATACCGATTTCATAAGGAATTTCCAAATGGTCGAGGATTTTCTTCATGATGCCCTGAGCTTCATCCCACTGCTCGGGTGTGCCGATGTATTTATCTGAGTCATCAGGATCCCACTGTGAGAATCTATATGATACATCCTCGTAAAGACCCAAGGTTTTAAGCATAAATATTGCAAGCTCTAAGCAGTTTTTAAACTCATCTTCAAGCTGTTCGGGCAGACACATTAAATGTCCTTCTGAAATTGTGAACTGACGAACACGGATTAAGCCATGCATTTCGCCTGATGCTTCGTTTCTGAAAAGTGTTGAGGTTTCAGCGTAGCGAAGCGGTAAATCACGATAGCTTCTCATTTCATTTAAATATGCCTGATACTGGAAAGGACACGTCATAGGACGAAGTGCAAAAACCTCTTTATCGGTATCTTCATCGCCCATTACAAACATACCGTCACGGTAGTGATCCCAGTGACCTGAAATTTTGTAAAGGTCGCTTTTTGCCATTAAAGGTGTCTTGGTAAGAAGCCATCCACGCTTTTGTTCTTCATCTTCAACAAATCTTTGAAGAGTTTGAATAACTCTTGCACCTTTAGGAAGAAGAATCGGAAGACCCTGACCGATTGAATCAACAGTTGTAAAGAAACCAAGCTCACGGCCAAGCTTATTGTGGTCACGCTTTTTAGCCTCTTCCATTTTTTCCAGATGCTCATCTAAATCTGCTTTTTTGGTGTAAGCAGTACCATAAATTCTCTGAAGCATTTTGTTATTTTCATTACCTCTCCAGTAAGCACCTGCAATTGAGGTAATTTTAAATGCTTTAATTTTTCCTGTTGACGGAATATGAGGACCTGCACAAAGGTCAACAAAATCGCCCTGCTTATAAAGCGAGATTGTTTCGCCTTCGGGAAGGTCACGTATTAATTCAACCTTATAGTCTTCGCCTTTTTCAGTAAAGAAAGCGATAGCTTCATCTCTTGGCAGAGTAAATCTTTCAAGCTTTAAGTCCTCTTTTACGATTTTCTTCATTTCAGCTTCGATTTTTTCGATTACCTCAGCGGTAAAGGAAACATCGCAATCAAAGTCATAGTAAAAGCCGTTTTCAATTGCAGGACCAATTGCAAGTTTAGCAGAAGGATATAAACGCTTAACCGCTTGAGCTAAAACGTGCGATGTAGTGTGGCGAAGCGCATCCCTGCCCTTCTGATCATTAAAGGTAAGAATATTTACCTCTGCATCATGATCAAGCACTGTGGTCAAATCGGTAGTGACTCCGTCTACCTCAGCAGCAAGTGCCGCACGTGCTAATCCATCACTGATCGTTTTTGCAACATCTAAAAGCGACAGACCATTTTCAAATGATAATTTACTGCCGTCTTTGAGCGTAACGTTAAACATTTCAAACTCTCCTCCATTATAAAAAATAATATTTACCTAATTTATTATTTTATATTTTTTATGCGTTTAAGTCAAGTATTTTTAAGAAATGTTATGAAATTTATGCAACTTTTTTCTGCATTTTACGACAGAAGTTAAATTTTTTTGGATTTTTTAAAATAATACTTGAAAAGTCCAAGAATTTTTGATATAATAGTTTTGCAAGGAGGGGAAATAGTTATGGATAGTTTTGGACAAAATCTTAAAAGTCTTAGAAAACGCAAAGGTCTTACTCAGCTTGAGCTTGCTAAAAAGCTTGGTGTGCAGAAAACGACCGTTTCAAATTATGAAACCTCCGTTTCATCACCGCCTAAAAATGTCCTTGTCGAAATTGCAAGGTTTTTTGATGTAAGCCTGGATGAACTTTTGGGTGCAAGGGAGGAAAAACCTGCACAAAACAGTTCATTTGTATTGAAAGAAGGAAAAAATAACCTTTATTCGCAGAATAAAACAGTTAAAATATTTTCGGAAATCTGTGACAGGTCGGAAATCGCGAATATAAGAAACGGCGTTGCGTCTGTAAGCTTTTCAGACCTCGGCAGCGGCGAGTATTTTGGACTTGTGCAAAAAGACGGAGCACTTTCGGCACGTGGGATATCGGAGCGCGACTATATTATTTTTAAAACTATGCAGGTTGTTTCAAACGGCGATTTGGTCGCAGTTTCAGTTGATGAAAAACCCGCAGTGGTCGGTGTTTTCCATGAAACCGAAAGCGAAATCGGTATAATTCCGCCGACTGTAACGCCCGTGAGCCTGCCTATGTTTTTCCCTAAAAAATCAGGTAACGTAAAAATACTCGGTAAAGCGGTAAAAGCGGTAAAAAATACGATATGAAAATCAAATATACTTAAATAAACCTAAAAAAGTTTGCCGCAAAAGGCAAACTTTTTTAGGTTTATTTGAAGTTAAGCACCAGTCTTTGGACGGAAGGTTTTACATTCTACGCTGCACTGCTGAACGGGGTCTGCTGTGCAAACTTCGATTGAAGAAGCCTCACATTTTGTTTCTCCGCTGTGGTATTCACAGTTTGATACTGTACATTTAATTCCCTCAATTGGCTTATCTGTTTTACAAGCACATGACATAATAAAAAACATCCTTTCTTGGTTTGCTTTGCGAAATGCTCGCTAAAATTATTATGAACAAATAGTGCTTTTTTATTCAAAAAATTAAATTTCAATTAACTCTTTTTCCGAGGAGGTAAGATTTAAAATTCCGCCGTCTTTAATTACAACCAAATCTTCAATGCGCACGCCGCCGAAATTTTCAATATAAATTCCGGGCTCTACTGTCATAAGCATATTTTCTTTTAAAACGACATCGCTTTTAGGTGAGCACGATGGGAGCTCATGCACCAAAAGACCAAGGCTGTGACCAAGTCCGTGACCGAAATTTTCGCCATAGCCTGCATTTTTGATGATATCTCTTGAAATTTTATCCACGTCTTTTGCGCATATACCTGCTTTTAAAACCGAAAGTGCGGCTTTTTGTGCTTTAAGAACGGTTCTATAAATTTCCTTTTGTTTTTCGCTTGCTTTTCCCAAAACGACAGTTCTTGTCATATCGCTTACGTAGCCGTCAAAAACACAACCAAAATCAAAGGTTATAAAATCGCCGTTTTCGATTTTTTTATCGCTTGCAGCACCATGCGGCATAGCAGAGCGCACACCGCTTGCACAGATTGTTTCAAAAGAAAGGGCGGATGCGCCTTTTTTTCTCATAAAAAATTCAAGCTCTAAGGCAAGGTCTATTTCTTGCACGCCTTCTTTTATAAATTTTAAAATGTGCGAAAAGCCTTCGTCGGCAATTTTTGCCGCAATGCGAATTTTTTCAATTTCATCTTCGGATTTTATCATTCTTACTTTTTCTATTATCGTGCTTATTCCCTCAAATTCTACGCCATCTAACTTACTTTTAAGGTTGTTAAAATAAAAACACGTCATGCTTTTTTCAAGGTAGCCGATTTTTTTTACATTTTCTGATTTTAAAACGGCAGATACAGGCGTTTTTGCAATGTTTACCATTTCGTAATCCACAGCTTCTGCTGCCGCCTGAATAAAATACCTCGAATCCGTTACGATGTATCTTTTGTTTTTCGTTATCACAAGATATGAATCATCACCTGTAAATCCGCTTAAATAAAATATTTCAGGCTGTGCGGAAATGAAAAGCACATCACAATCTGTGTTTTTAAAAATTTCATTTATTCTCTTTGTATACATTTTAAAATCTCCATTTTCTTTTTTATTTATAAAGCTATATAATGTAGTCAATGTAACCATAGTTTTTGCGGCGTGCGTTGTAGGAGCGGTTTATGAACCGCCTGCGTGCAAATCGTGATTTGTCCCTACGATGAAACCGTTAGTTTTCTGGCATGATTGTAGGGAACGGGCTTGCTCGCTTGCGTAGGTAATTTTTTCGGCAGGAGCAAGCCCCTGCCCTACAATATCAAATGCACAACCGAAAGGTAAATTGAAATTTAGCTTTCGGTTATGATTTTGACTCGTAGGGGCGGGTCTTTAGTGCCCGCCCGATACAATTCGTTTGCAGATTTTGCGGGAGGGCATGGAAACCCTCCCCTACAATAGCAACCATCAGGTAGTGCGTTAAATTGGAAATTATGTTATTAATGTGTGGTCGTGTTGTAGGGTGCGGCGATTTTCGACGCACCGCAAAACCGCACAAACGGAACGTCGGCAAGCGCCGTTCCCTACAATCGCACAACCAAATGTTACTACAATAAATTCCAATTTATATTTTTGGCACTATTAGGCATCTTTAATATAAGATTTAGATGCAAATCAGCAAAATAATTCTTTGGCTATATCTATAAGTTTACGCATTGCATTTGAGCAATACTTATTGTTTCTGTGTGCGATATACAGTGTTCTTTCGTCAATTCCCTCTGCAATTTTATATAACACGACATTTTCCCGATAGCCTCCATATTTAAAAAAGGTGTCAGTTATAAAGCATAAGCCTATGCCCGAATCTGCGAGGGCGTATGATATATTGAGCTGGTCTACGCTAAAAATAATTTTTGGCTCTATGTTTTCTTTTTGAAAGATTTTCAAAGAACGGCTATACATATCATTCTCTTCTTTTAATAATATGTATTGTTCATATCTAAATACATTAATAGAAACAGGCTCGACGCTATCTAAATCGACGGTAGAATCACGGATGCATTCAGGTTTAATCTGATATTTTTCAAGACCTTTATTTATTTTATAATCTTTTGGAACGCAGAGAAAAATTTTTTCTTTGCAAAGAGCATACTTAGTCAATTCATTTGTATCATCGAGGTTATCAACGATAATATCTACCTCACCGTTTAACAACATTTTAGTCAGATTATATGAGTTAGCCTCCATAAGCTTAATCGAAATATTGGGATGCAAAGAGTGAAATTTCGTTATAATTTTAGGCAAAATATATGATGTAACATAGTTTGAGCCGCCAACTGTAATATTGCCGAAATCAAGATTATAAATATCAGAAAGCTTATTTTGGAAATCATTTTCAATATTTAAAATCTGCTCAGCTGCAGCTATATATTCTTTTCCGACTTCGGTAAGCTCAATTCCATGTCCTGTTCTTTCAAATAACGGTGCCCCTATTTTATTTTCCGTGTTTTTAATTGCGGCACTAAGCGAGGGCTGAGATATAAAAAGTTTTTTTGATGCATTTGTAAAGCTCTGCTCTTTGTATAACTCATAAACATATCTCCACTTGCTAAACATATACTTCTCCTCGTTATAGTTTTTTTCTATAATTTTTATTAATTTTAAGTATTTGACTATATTGTAACACGGATTTATAATAGAGTCAACAATTAGTTAATGGACCTATAACTTTATTTTCTGTGGAATAATTTTTTTGTTGAGATTTCGCAGAAAAATTGATTTTTACATAAAGAAAATGGGCAAAGTTTGTAACTTTGCCCATCATACAAATAACTATTTATTATGTACTTGAGTGTGAATTGTTTTTTCGGTACTTTATATAGCAACCAACATTACTAATAACAAACAAGCAAATCCAAACACCTATGTATATAGGAGACAAAACAATTTTATCCATATTCGGCAATATAAACATAGTAGGAATTGATATAAATGGCAAGAAAAACATTTGAGGAATAAATCCAATAACATTATCAAAATATCCATTTATTGTTAATTCTTGATACAACACCAATCCGAGCATTAGCAA
The DNA here is from genome assembly GCA_017935435.1 of Clostridia bacterium. Classification (GTDB taxonomy): domain Bacteria; phylum Bacillota; class Clostridia; order UBA1381; family UBA9506; genus RGIG9126. The sequence continues at coordinate 24,936 of JAGBHP010000032.1, forward strand.
ACCAAATGAACATAAGATAATTGATTGCACTACGGAATTATATTTAGAAGTTGCCACCTTAAATGACAAGTAACCCCATAAAATTAAAACTAACAAATCTATTAAAACCATAACAAATCCGGATATGGGTAATAATGGCATAAGATAATTTTTTACTATGCCAAGAATAAGTGGGAATACTCCAACTGAAAATAACTTTAACATATATTTCATAGTGCCACTCCTTTTCTCAAATATTCACTCCATTTCCTATATTCTACCTAAATTATAGCAAAAACACACCCAAAAGTCAACCATTTTGCCAATTTTCGGCATAGTGCCCTGTTGTGGCAAGTTCCTTCTGGTGGATATCCCCGAAGGAGGTAAAAACCAACACTTTTATTATATTTGCCTATTAATTTTTCTGAAAAACTATGTTTTTTAAGGAGTAAAATCGATAAAAAATTAGGTTCGGAAAATCTTCCGGGAAAAACCGACACCTATAAATGACACTTTTGAGTTAGATTAACCAAAGCCTTCCCCTTGAGGGGAAGGTGGGTTGCGGAGCAACTCGGATGAGGTGGAAATAAACGCCACAAGTGGCTACACCTCACCACCGCCTACGGCGGAGCCTCTCCTCAAGGAGAAGCCTTTTACTCGTAAAACAAATGATATCTACAGTTTTTATAATTCTTCAATCTCTTTTTAGAAAAAACAAAAGAGATTTTATAAAACTTTTGATAGATTTTATAAAAACTCTAATATTGTTTATAGTATACGAAACTTTGCAACAACACTAATTATGCATATAAAAAGACATTTACAATTTAATTTCTTTGCGAGATTTCAACGAAATTTCAATTTCACAGAAAATCGAGTTATAGGTTAATGGAGGTTTTATTTTGTTAAAAAAATGTATTAGCTTATTTCAAATATCCATGCTTGCCGCTATATCTGCGCTAAATTATTGTATTTTTGTTTTTCCTAACAAATTCGCTCCTGCAGGGATAGATGGAATTTGCACAATGATACAGGATACTTTAAATATAAATATGGGATATCTTTCATTAATTGTAAATGTTCCGCTGATTATTATTGCTTTTATTATGCTTAACCGCGATTATGCAATAAAAAGTTGTATATATGTTTTCATATTCTCAGTTTCGGTCATTATATTTAAGGAAATCGATATTTCAAAATTATATTATTTTACTGATACAGGAACGAGCACCGTTCTTGCACCGATAATATCGGGTGTTATAAGAGGCATAATATATGTACATACGCTTAAATTAAATGGTTCTGCCGGCGGAGTTGATATAATTTCATCTGTAATTAAAATTAAAAAACCGCATTTGAATTTTATGAATAACATTTTTATAATAAATACATTAATCGCTATCTCATCATTCTGGGTTTACGGCATGAATATAGAGCCTGTCATATGCAGTATAATCTATGCATATATAAGCAGTTACACATGCAATTATTTGCAAAACAAAGAGCGTGAAAATATAAAATATGAAATTATTACAAAAATGCCTGACAAAATCATAGAATACATAAATCGTGAATTACATCAAAAAGCAACGGTTATTAAAGCTAAAGGAGCTTTTTCAGACGAAGAAACATGCGTAGTCTTATGTATAATAGAAAAAACTTACGCCCCGTTTTTAGAAAAATTTCTTTTGGATTTTCCCAATTGTGTAACATTTAAAAGTTATGCAACAGACTCAATATCAGGAGTTACTTACAAATAAATTTTTACATATAAAGACTTTCCATTATTATGCTTATTGGAAAGTCTTTTTTTAGTTATTATACACTCTTTATCTCTTGTTTTTCATAAAATTTCAACATAGCACATAAAATATTTTTGAGGTGATTACAATTTTAAAACTAAAAAAATACCGTGTAGAGATACTTTTTTTGATATTTTTATTCCTTATTTTTCTGCTTTGGGGACGAATTTTATTTGCTGAATTTACAAAAAATGATTCAGGTGAAAAAATGTACTCAGCAAAAGACAGGGTTAGTCGCATCAAAGAATACGGCTGGGACGTGCTCCAAATGAGCGAAAAGGAGCAGGAAATGGACATTCCGCAGGAATTTGACAGAATATGGGAGGATTATAATAGATTGCAAAAAGCAAGCGGATTTAACCTTGAAAAATATAAAGGAAAAAGAGTAAAAAAATATACATATAGTGTGCTGAATTTCCCCGTTAAAACTCAGGAAGAGATACTTATAAATATTTTAGTTGCGGATGGAATTTTAATTGGGGGTGACTGTATGAGCCCGAAGATTTCGGGGTTTATAATTCCGCTTGATAAAAGATATGCGCCGTAAGAGTAAATCGGGCGTATTTTCATATACTAAAGAAAAAGGAAAGTGAGTTGTTTTATTTTGAAAAAGTCAGGTCAAACAATATTTTTAAAAAATAAACCGAAAATTATTGCAAGCGCAGCAATTGTGGGGGCAAAAGAGGGTCAAGGCCCGATAGGAAACTGCTTTGACAGGGTTTTAGATGACGTTTTGTGGGGAGAAGAATCGTGGGAAAAGGCAGAAAGCAAGTTTTTGACTGAAACGGCAAAAACAGCAATCGAAAAGGCGGGTATTACACCAAATAAAATAGACTTTATGTTTGGCGGCGACCTTTTAAATCAATGCATAAGCACAAATTACGCCGCACGAACGCTTAATATTCCCTTTTTCGGATTGTACGGCGCATGCTCAACTATGTCGCTTTCTATGCTTTTGTCAGCGATTACCGTAAGCTCAGGCGCAGCTAAAACGTGCGCTGCGATTACATCAAGTCATTTTTGCTCAGCTGAAAAACAGTTCCGTTTTCCGCTTGAATACGGCGGTCAGCGCACCCCAACTGCTCAATGGACAGTTACAGGCTCGGGGTGCGCTATTATTTCAAGTGAGGGCGAAGGCCCCGAAATTAAAGAGCTTACCGCAGGCAAAGTCACAGATCTGGGCGTTACGGATTTGAACAATATGGGTGCAGCAATGGCACCTGCTGCTGCCGATACTCTTTGTGCGCATTTTATGGACACGAAAAAGACACCTGATGATTATGAATTAATATTGACGGGAGATTTAGGTCAGGTCGGAAGTGAGCTTTTAATTGAGCTTATGAAAGAAAACGGATTCGATATCAGCAGAAATCACAACGATTGCGGAAATCTGATATTTGATTCCGAATCTCAGGATACACATGCAGGCGGAAGCGGATGCGGATGCTCGGCGAGCGTTTTTTGCGGATATATTGCGCCGCTTCTTGCAAAAAAAAGAATAAAAAATGTTCTGTTTATGGCAACGGGTGCTCTTATGAGCCCTACAAGCGTTCAGCAAGGCGAATCTATTCCCGGAATTGCACATGCAGTAAGTATAGACGCATAAATTGGAATTTACACCATTAAAGGTTGTGGTCATGTTGTAGGGACCGGCCTCCCGGACGGTCCGCCAAAATCTGTACAAACGGACAGTCGAGGACGCCTGTCCCTACAATAGCACAACCATTAGTTACTACGTTAAATTCCAATTTACCTTTCGGTTATGCTTTGAAATTGTAGGGCAGGGGCCTGCTCTTGCCGAAAAACATACAAACGCACAACGAACAAACTCGTTCCCTGCAATGAAATTATATAAAGTTTTTAATACGCATAATAAATAAAGTGATTTATATGTATTTTCTTTACAATAAAGGAATTTTGTGTTAAAATACTTTTATTAAATAATATAGCGGAGGAATTTTAGGTGGAACACGTTGAAGATATAAAGACAGGGGTTATGGAATCGGAAACAGAAATGGAAAATGAAGTTTTCGTTTCTAACGAAATTGAAGCAGAAGAGGAAAAAAAGGTGCCAAGGGGCGCATTTTCGTCGCTTAAACTCAATAAATTCATTATATACGGACTTTCTTTTTTGCTTCCGTTTGTCGCAATGGTTATAATTTATGCGACTTTCGGTGTTTATCCGTTTGGCGAAAAGACGGTGCTTGCATTTGACCTTAGTGCGCAGTTTTCTATATTTTTAGATTATTTCAGGCGTGTGCTTTTAGGCGAGGAAAGTCTTTTTTATGCTTTTTCTAAAGGTATGGGCGGAAATATGTACGGTCTTTTTACTTACTATCTATCGAGTCCGTTTTCGCTTTTGATGATTTTCTTTTCTCAGGAAACGCTTCCTGAGGCGATAGCTTTTATCATCACTATTAAAATCGCCTGCGCAGGACTTACTTTTTCGATTTTCTTAAAAAACATCTTTAAAAGAAGCGATTTAGCCGTTGTAGCATTTTCGTGTATTTATGCACTTTCGGGATATATGATGCAGTATTCGATGTGCATTATGTGGTTAGACGGCGTAATCTGGCTTCCGATTATACTTTTGGGAGTTGAGCGGATTTTAAAGGGAAAATCGGGAATTTTATTTGTATTTTCCTATGCGGTTTCTATGATTTCAAGCTACTACACAGGCTACATTAACACAGTTTTTGTCGTTTTGTGGTTTTTTAGCCGTTATTTTACGCAAAACGAAAAAATTGACATAAAAGACCTATTAAAAAAGGTCTTAACAATAGCTTTATGGGGCTTAGTCGGTCTTTTGATAAGTGCTGTAATCTTAATCCCCGGTTTTATGGACATTTTAAACGGAAAGCTTTCGTGGGACAAGGCAACATCAAACGTTCCGAAGCAAATTTTAAGTCATAATATAACAAAACTGCCCGCTCAGCTTTTTACGGCACAGTTTACCGAATTTATGAATAAAGCATATCCGCCTGTTTTCTGCAGTATGCTCTCAGGCGTGTTTACATCTTTTTACTTTTTAAACAAAAGCATAAAAAAGCGTGATAAAATTGTTACTGTTTGCATGTTCTTCATCTTTTTACTTAGCTTTTTTATAATCCGTATTGATATGATATGGCATATCTTCCAGTATCCGAACGGTTTTCCGTACAGATATGCTTACTGCTTCTGTCTGTTTTGTATTTATACGGCTTTTAAAGGCTTTGATGCAAAGGAAAAAGCGGATGCAAAAACGGCAATAGTTGCATTTTTGGCATATATAATTATAATTGCGGACAAGTTTATTTTTGAAAATGCTTCTCTTGCAAATAAAACTAATGCGCTAATTAGCATTGGATTTATACTTGTTTACGGAATTATCGTTTTCTTTATGTATTTTTCAAAGAAGAAATTCAGCTCTCTTTTAAGCGTCATTCTTTTGGCGGTGTTATTTGCAGAGCTTACTTTAGGCGGTTCGCTTACGCTTACTGCGCTTAGCGGAAAGGTTACCTATAAGCCCAAAGGTGAATTTGTAAAGTTTAATAAGGATATGCACGAGGTAGATGATTTTATTGCAGGCAGAACAAGGGAAAAATTTATCCGTTGGGACAAAACCTTTGGTCCGACAAGAAATGACAGCTTAATGACGGGCAACAGCTCTACGACATCGTTTGTTTCCAATTTTAACGGAAACCTTATGTGGATTTATGATAAAATCGGTCTTTTGTATTCCTCTATCGTAACAAGATATGACGGCTCTACAATTATTACTGACAGTATTCTCGGTATGAATTTTATTGTTTCTGAAAAGCCCGTAAACGATGAATATAGCGAAATAAAAACGCTTGAAGGCAGAAATATATACAGAAATAATTATGCTCTTCCCTTGGGCTTTGCGGTAGATGATGATATTCTTACAGACCTTGAATATACGGAAAATTATCTTGAAAATCAGGATATTTTGGCAAGGGCACTTTTAGATAGCGATGAGCCTTACGGAATGAATATCGGGGAAATAGAAAAGAAAGGAACAAAGCTTTCATTTACTGTAACGGAAGACGGCTTATACTACGTAAGCTTAATAAGCAGATATACAGGTACGAAGTTTGAAATGACCAAAAACGGCGAAAAAATTGATGACTTATATAATAACGGAAGTGCAAAAACGCATTGCCTTGGATATTTTAAAGGCGGTGATGAGATTACGCTCACGCTTTCTAAGGAAAGCTTTATAAAAGAGGCGAAAATTTATGGCTTTAAGCCTGAAAAAATTAAGGAAGACTTGCTCAGAAAAAAAGAAGATGCACGCTTTTTAGTTACAGAGAAAAGAAAAACAGGTTTGAGTGCAGAAGCAGAGCTAAAAGATGGCGAAGTGCTGTTTACCACCATTCCTTATGAAAAAGGGTGGGAGGCAACGGCAAACGGCGAAAAGGTTGAGGTAAAAAGCGCTCAGCACGGCTTTTTGGCGCTTGAGCTTCCCGCAGGAAAATATGATATTGAGTTTAGCTACCACGTACCAGGTCTTAAAATTTCGTTTGTAATTTCGATTGTTTCACTTCTTGGTGTTATAATTTATGCCTTTATGAAAAAAGCAAACAGTAAAAAGTAACACTTGGCGGTACATTAAAATTATTGCATTTTAATGTACCGCCTTTTTATAAAGATGCATAGTATCTTCTTTACATTATGGAGTTTTTATGTTAAAATATTCCTGATTAAGTAAAATATCGGGGGAATATTAAGTGGAACTTACAGAAAAGATAAAAGTAAATAGCGGAAAAACAGGAGAAGAGGGGACAAAGGAAACAACTGTAAACCCAGATTTGTTGCCAAAGGAAAAAAATAGGATTTTTGTACATATCCTTGCGTTTTTGCTTCCTTTTCTTGCTATGATTATAATATATGCATTTTCGGGAGTATATCCTTTTGGTGAAAAAACGGTACTCACCATTGATATTAATGAACAGTATTCTATCTTTTTAGATTATTTCAGACGAGTGCTTTTAGGGGAAGAAAGCCTTTTTTATGCTTTTTCTAAGGGCATAGGTGGAAATATGTATGGTCTTTTTACATACTATCTTTCAAGCCCGTTTTCATTTTTAATGATTTTCTTTTCACGGGAAACTTTGCCTGAGGCAATAGCTTTTATTATTGCGCTTAAAACAGCTTGCGCAGGTCTTACTTTTTCAATTTTCTTAAAAAAGATGTTCAAAAAAAGCGATTTATCTATTGTTATATTTTCGTGCATTTATGCGCTTTCAGGATATATGATGCAGTATTCAATGTGTCTTATGTGGCATGACGGAGTAATTTGGCTTCCTATTATTCTTTTAGGTGTTGAGCGTATTTTAAAGGGAGAATCAGGACTTTTATTTGTTTTTGCATATGCAGCATCGATGATTTCAAACTATTATACAGGGTACATGAACACAATTTTTGTTGCTTTGTGGTTCTTTAGCCGTTATTTTGCACAAAATGATAGAGTTGATGTAAAAGACCTTGTAAGAAAAGTTTTGACGATAGCTTTTTGGGGAGTAGTTACTCTTTTGATAAGTGCGGTAATTATAATTCCGGGATTTTTGGATATTTTAAGCGGAAAGCTTTCATGTGAAAAACTAATATCTATTGCTCCTAAAAAGATTTTAACTAACAATATAACTATGCTACCTAAACATTTATTTATAGGGCAGTACGACTCTTTATACAACAGCGGAAATCCTGCTATATTTTGTGGCATGATGTGTGGTATTTTAGTATCTGTGTTTTTCTTCAGCAGTAAAATAACGATTAGAAAGAAGATTGCCACAGCAGTTGTTTACGCAATTTTCTTTTTGAGCTTTTTTATTATGAAAATCGACATGATATGGCATATTTTTCAATATCCTAACGGATTCCCTTTCAGATACGTGTATACGTTTAGCTTGTTTAATATTGTAACGGCATACGAGGGATTTATTTCACTTAATAAAAATCCGAGAAAACTTACTGTTGCAGCTTTTTCGGTATATCTTTTTATTGTGCTGGATCGCATTATTTTTCTAAGCGGTACAATTAAAAATCAAAGTCTTGTGTATATAAGCTTTGTATTTATTGCGATATATGCAACATTAATATTTTTGATGATTTTTTCCAAAAAGGACCTGAAAAAAATCGTATGTTCTTTAATTTTAATTGCTACTTTTGTTGAACTTACATTAAACGGATATTCTATAATGGCAGGAATTGATAAAAGTTTTCATTACAAAACAAAGACCAGTTATAATGAGTTTATGCAACAAATGGATGATATTAATGAATTTGTGAAGTCGCGCACAAATGAAAAGTTTTTCAGGTGGGACAAAACGTTTAGCAGAACGCGCAATGATGGCTTGTTACACGGATATAACAGCGTTACTTCTTTTATTTCCACGTTTAACGGAAATACGATATCTTTTTTTGATAGAATGGGATTGCTTCATTCTCCGATTACAACTCGCTATGATGGCTCTACTATTGTTACAGATGCACTTTTGGGTATAAAGTTTATAGCTTCGGAAAAGCCTTTAAACGATGAATATGAAGAAATTAAGAGCTTTGATAAATACAAAATATATAGAAACGCAAACGCTTTGCCTTTAGGTTTTACGGCAAATGAAGATGTTTTAAAAGAGGCAGAAGATGTGCCTTCTTGTATGGAAAATCAAAATTTATTTGCCCAAGCTATTTTTGGAAAGAATTATGGCATTCCTGTTGAGGATGTAGATATAAATGGAACTTCGTTTACCTGTACCGTGCCCGAAGACGGATTGTACTATATGAGATTTCTAAACAGATACGTACATTTAGATGTTGAGTTTAGTGTAAACGGCGAGGAAATAGATTATCCATATGATAATAATGCGAAAAAAATATTTTGCCTTGGTTATCGCAAAGCAGGAGATGTTATAACGGCAACCATAACTAAAGAAGATGTTATGAAAAGAGTTATAGTTTATGGCTTTAAAAACGATGAATTTAAAAATGATTGCATGGAAAAAGTAAAAAATCCAGGTTTTAAAATAAATGAAATAAGAAAAACAGGTTTGAGTGCAGAAGCAGAGATAAAAGATGGCGAAGTGCTGTTTACCACCATTCCTTATGAAAAAGGGTGGGAGGCAACGGCAAACGGTGAAAAGGTTGAGGTAAAAAGCGCTCAGCACGGCTTTTTGGCGCTTGAGCTTCCCGTAGGAAAATATGATATTGAGCTTAGCTACCACGTACCAGGTCTTAAAATTTCGTTTATAATTTCGATTGTTTCACTTCTTGGTGTTATAATTTATGCCTTTATGAAAAAGAGGAGTTTAAAAAATGATAATTGGAACGGGAATTGACATAACTGAAATTGCGAGGATAGAAAAGCTTCTTGAAAAAGGCGGATTTACCGAGAGGTTTTTTACAGAAAAGGAAAACGGGTATTTTGCAAAAAGAAAATTTGCGCCACAAACGGTAGCGGGCGTGTATGCTGCAAAGGAAGCATTTTCAAAAGCTTTGGGCACAGGTGTGCGCGGGTTTAACTTAAAAGATGTAGAGGTGCTTTATACCGAGTTTGGCAAGCCTTACATTGTCCTTTCGGGCGAGGCAAAAAAAATAGCTGAAAGGTGCGCTATTAAAAAACTTTTTGTTTCCATTTCTCACAGCGACCTCTATGCTGTATCGAGCGTTATTGCAGAAGGAGATGACTAAGGTGTTAACTGTAAATTCTGATGAAATGAAAAAAATAGAGGAAAGAACCTTTAATGATTTTTGCGTTCCCTCGGTTGTTTTAATGGAGAATGCGGCGCATGGATTTTTTGACGCTCTAAAAAGTGAAACAGGATGTGTTTCGGGAAAGAAAATCGCAGTATTTTGCGGAAAAGGCAATAACGGCGGCGACGGCTATGCTATCGCAAGATATTTATTTAATGCAGGAGCATATATTACGGTTTTCAGGCTTTGCGATGAAGAAAAAATAAAGGGCGATGCTAAAACCAACTATGAAATCATCAAAAAAATGAATATTACAATAAAAGAAAATCCTTGCGATTTAAAAAACTGCGACATAATTATTGATGCAATTTTCGGCATCGGCTTTTATGGAAAAGCCGAAGGTAAGGAAAAAGAGGCGATTGAGCTTATAAATGAAAGCAAAGCCTTTACGGCAAGCGTTGATGTTCCAAGCGGTATATGTGTATCAGACGGAAAAGTAGATGGTGAGGCAGTTTTTGCAGATTTAGTTGTGACATTTGGCTTTTATAAGACGGGATTATTTTTGTATCCTGCTAAGGAATATGCAAAAAAAGTGGTTTGTTGTGATATTTCGATACCCAAAAATATCGCAGATTCTGGCGGTAAAACCTTCCTTTTAGATAAAGATATTTTGAAGCTTTTGCCCGAAAGAAAGGCAAATTCACATAAGGGAAGCTTTGGAAGGGTTTTGTGTTTGGCAGGGTCTGAAAAATATACGGGTGCTGCCTACCTATGCGCAACTGCGGCACAAAAAAGCGGCGCAGGGTTAGTTACGTGTGCGGTGCCTGAGTGCGCTTATGAAATTTTAGCGTCGAAATTTACAGAGGTTATGACGCTTGCGCTTGCAAAAGACATAACTTTGGCGCAGGAAACTATAAAAGACTTTGCAAAAGACGTACTGCTTGTAGGTTGTGGTATGGGAAGAAGCGAATATGCAAAAAATATTATTTTAAATACAATAGAAAGTACAGACGTGCCGTGCGTAATTGATGCAGACGGATTAAATGCACTTATCGGGCATTTGGACTTGCTTAAAAAAAGAAAAAATGCGACCATTTTAACTCCGCATATTAAAGAATTTGCCCGTCTTTTAGACGTCAGCACAGAAGAGGTTTTAAATAACCGATTGAGCCTTGTTTGTAGCTTTGCAAAAGAATATGGTGTGGTTTTGGTTTTAAAAAGTGCAGATACTGTTATCGCTTTGCCTGACGGAAAGGTGTTTATTTGTGCTTATTCAAACTCGGGTCTTGCAAAGGGCGGAAGCGGAGATGTTTTGGCAGGAATTTGTGTTTCTTTGCTTGCGCAAAGTGTGACGGCAGAAGCCGCTGCGTGCGCTGCGGTTTATCTTCACTCACGTGCAGGTTTTTTTGCAAAGGAAAATTTAGGTGAATATTTTATGACGGCAACCGATATAATTAAATATCTGCCAATGGCGTTTGGCGAAAAAGATAATTAATTTTTCGGAAGTGATTTGTTGAAAAAAATAAGTCTGTTTTTTACTTTACTTATGATGTGCCTTGCACTCAGTTCGTGTTCGGGGATTACAATGCTTTCGGACAGCGATGCAGATACCTACGCAAAAATTCACAAGCGGTATATACAGATGCCCTCTTACTGTGCCGATGTAAAAATAACGGTTTTGGGCAACAAAACGCAAAAAACGTATCAGGCAAAGCAATACTATCTTTCGCCTGATAAAATGATGCTTGATTTTTCAGGTGGATTAAAAATTATTTTTGCAGGGGATAAGGCAAAGGTAATAAGCGGAGAAAATTCTGAAGAGTTTCACGCAAGCGATGACGTTAATTATCTTTTTGTGAATGAATTTTTTGAGCTTTATTATCGCTCACAGGATACTGCCGTTTCGACGCAAAATCATGATGACGGCGGAAGCACCTTTTTAGAAACAGAACTTATAAACCAAACCTCGCACAGATATAAGGCAGTTTTAAAAGTTAACAATAAAACGCTTAATCCCGAAAGGCTAACTGTGCGTGATTTGGGCGGAAATGATGTGATTTGCGCAGATTTTTCAAGTTTTTTATACAACGCAAAAATTGCGGAGGAGATTTTTACAGATAACGGAGGCTGAAAATGACAGAAGAAAAAAGAAGAGCGTGGGTTGAAGTTGATTTAGACGCTTTAAAGAAAAATTTTGAAAACATAAAAGCAAAGCTTAAAGAAAGCACTAAAACAATGTGCGTTGTAAAGGCGGATGCCTATGGACATGGCTACGCTGAGGTTTCCAAAACGCTTTCAGCGTGCGGTGCTGACTGCTTTGCGGTTGCAACCATAGAAGAAGCTGTTCAAATGCGAAAAGCAGGAATTGATAAGGATATCTTAATTTTAGGATATACCGAAAAAAGTGCGGCGCACGATTTGGTTTATTATGATATTACGGCAGCGGTTTTTGATTACGAATGTGCCGAAAACCTCTCACTTGAAGCAAAGTCGCAGGGAAAAACAGCAAAAGTTCACATAAAAATTGATACGGGTATGACAAGAATCGGATATAGCATCACGGAAGAAGCGGCAGACGAGATTATAAAAATTACAAAGCTTGACTCGCTTTTTGTTGAGGGAATGTTTTCTCATTTTTCAAAGGCTGACGGGTACGATAAAACTTATAGCGCATATCAGTTTTATAATTTTATGCAAATGGATGAAATGCTTAAAAGCAGAGGCTTTTGCGTTCCTGTAAAGCATATCGCAAACAGTGCGGCGATTATGGAAATGCCCGAATATCAGCTTGATATGGTTCGCCCGGGGATTATTCTTTACGGAATATATCCGTCGGATGAGGTGGATACAGAAAATTTAGAGCTTACGCCTGTTATGTCGATAAAAGCGCATATTGCAAGGGTTCGTGAGGTTGAAAAAGGTACTCTTGTAAGCTACGGCGGTACATACAGTGCAAAAAAAGATGACGAAAAAATTGCAACTGTTCCGATTGGCTATGCCGATGGATATACAAGAATTTTTACAGGTAAGACAAAAATGATTGCAGGCGGCAAAGCTGTTCCTGTTGTAGGAAGAATTTGTATGGATCAATGTATGATTGATGTTTCTTTAGTCCATAATATAGATGTCGGCGACGAGGTTATTGTTATGGGAAAAGAGGGTGATATCGATATCGGTGCGGATTATCTGGCAGAAAAAGCAGGAACGATAGGCTACGAAATTGTATGTATGGCAGGCAAACGCTTAAAAAGGCACTATATACAAAATGCTGAAACAAAAAAAGTACTTAATTATCTTGAAAAATGGTAAAATTTTTGCGTTGACATATTGCTACAAAAAAAGCTATAATATATATGCAGATAATATTCATAAAAACAGCAAAAATTAAGACGTAAAACGCAGCTAAAAAAAGGTGAATGGAGGCGTAGGATTTTGTCTCAGCTAAAAAAAGTACTGATTACCGTTCCCGATACACTGCTTAGGCAAGTTGATAGCTTAGCAAGCGATGAAAAAGTTAATCGCAGCGAGTTTGTCCGCGAGGCAATGAAAATGTATATCAAAGAAAAAGAAAAGGCTGCTCTGCGTGATAAAATGAAGCAGGGCTATAAGGAAATGGCTCAGATTAATCTGAGTATAAGCCAAATGTGTTTCGAGGCGGAAAATGAAGCATTTTCCCGCAGTGAGGAAAAAATTGCGGAGTGTGAGTAATTTTGGTCGTAAAAAGAGGAGATATATTTTATGCTGATTTAAGCCCTGTTGTCGGTTCGGAGCAGGGCGGTACAAGACCTGTTTTGGTTGTGCAGAATGATGTGGGCAATAAATTCAGCCCGACTGTCATTATTTCTGCGATTACTTCTAAAATAAACAAGGCAAAGCTTCCTACTCATATTGAAATCAGTGCCGAAGATTACGGACTTTCAAAGGATTCTGTAATTCTTTTGGAGCAGGTGAGGACAATTGATAAAAAACGCTTGAGAGAAAAAATAGGAAGACTTGATGACGAGCTTATGGAGGAGGTAAACTCAGCACTTTCTATAAGCCTCGGTCTTATTGATGTGTAAAATAACTATAATATTAATTGGTTGGTTAAAACTGACGTTTAGGGAGGACATAAAAATGAACAAAAGAAAAAAAGGCTTGGTAGCTTCTGTAATCATTATTATAAGTGTTTTGCTTGCGGCAGTAGCTTTTGCGGCAGAACCCGGCTCGGGAGATGACCCGCTCGTTACAAAAAGCTACATAGACAGTTTAATCAGCGAGGTTAAGAGCTATGTAGATGAAAAAGTAAATTCGGGCGGTGCAAAAGAAGAGAATGAGGTTATTTCAACTGGTGAAGGCTTCAAAATCGTAAGACTGGCTCAAGGTCAGAGAATTACCTTCGGTGAAAGCACAGAGCTTATTGTCCGTATGGGTAAAGGTGCGGTTATCGCCTCCGAAAAAGGCGGAATTGCAGATGTTACCGCAGGTGTAGATTTGGCACAAAGCGAAACTACAAGCGCAAACCACCTTTTAATCGTGCCCGTGGGCGACGGAAGAGGCTTTGAAGCCTTAGAAGACGTCATTGTTATGGTTAAAGGCAGTTATCAGATTAATTAAATAGTAACTAAGAGGCAGAGAAATCTGCCTCTTTTTTTGTGGGGATAATTTATATGATGCAGGTTTAAATCATTTTAATATTTTGGTCGGGCGGAAATAAACGCCCCACACAAAACCAACCGATAGATAAGATGTTAGATTGGAATTTATGCAATTAAAGGTTGAGGTGAGTGTTGTAGGGGACGGCCTCCCGGACGTCCCTTTTGCATTGAATTCATGCGTATTTCAACGGGACGTCCATGAGGACGTCCCCTACGACATAACCGTTAATTTTCTCGGGAGGGCACAGAGACCCTCCCCTACGATATCTAATCATAACCAAAAGTTAAATTACAATTTATCGTTACAAACATTTACAGTTTCAACTTTTTTTCTTTGAGCATACAAAATGGTATTTTTAGTGCCGCCGCTTATGCCGCAGTATGCGCTGATTACACGAGCAGAGTTATCTACCATATAACAATTTCTTATTTGAAAACAACTTTTAGAGTAATGCTCACACACGAATTTTACAAAATCTGCTTCATTTAAAATTTTATTATATTTTTCCTTTTCGCTTATTTCCCATCTTTTTTCAAAACCCTTATAAGGAGAAGCGCATATAAGTTTGATTTGTTCATTATTTTTTCTTTCATCGAGTACAATTTCAGCTGCCCACATATCTACACCACGAGCCATACCTGAAATAAAGGTTGTAAAGCCATCGTTTATTGCATCTTTTATTGCAAGCCTTAGTCTTTGTTTTATTTCTTCTTCGCTCATTCCTATTTTTTCAGGTCTATGACCTGTAAAACAGCATCTGTGTAGTCTTTTTGTGTTTTCCAAAATAATCCCTCCAAATTAAAAAAGTGTGTGACCTCATTCGAAGCCACACACTGAAAAACGCTAACTCCGAATGTTGTCACACAATCTAAAATTCATTCCGATTTATAAATAAATAGTAAATCCGGCAAACGAAAATAGAGCTCGCATTTTTACCAAAAGTAAAAACACCAGATCTACTATTCCCAATTTATAAAATTAGAATACATTATTTAATTTTAGATTATGTGACGAATTTAGTATAACACAATTTTTTTATCTTTACAACCTTTTTGTTAAATTTTAAAATGTTGTATATAGATTAGGATTTAACACATGAATTGGTGGTCATGTTTGTAGGGGAGGGTCTCTGCGCCCTCCCGAAAAATATTATCGCAAGCGAGCAAGCCTGTTTCCTAAAATTGAGATATGAAACTAATGGCTTTGTTGTAGGGATGTTTGTTTTTACTCTGCTATTCGTTTGTGCAGATTTTAGCGGACCGTCCGGGAGGCCGGTCCCTACAAATTAAAAAATGCGTGACACTACCTGAAAGTAGAGCCACGCACAAAAAACGCAGGGACTCTCTTTCAAAATGCACCACACATCTATTAAATCAAACACTTACAACTATATAAGAGAATGACGAAAGAAGAGTGTACGCTTTTTATGTGGTGGTGTAATTATATCATACAATATTGTTTTTATCAAGTGTTTTAAATTGGAATTTAATGCGCTGAATGATTGGTCATGTTTGTATGGGAGGGTCTCTGTGCCCTCCCGAAAAATATTATCGCAATCGAGCGAGCCTGTTTCCTAAAATTGAGATATGAAACTAATGGCTTTGTTGTAGGGATGTTTGTTTTTGATCTTCTATGCGTTTGTACAGATTTTAGCGGACCGTCCGGGAGGCCGGTCCCTACAACATAACCGCCAGTTTTCGGCGCAATTGTACGGGTAAATTACAACTTGCCTGCGGGCGGGCGCAGAGACCCGCCCCTACAAAACCAACCGATAAATAGAATGTTAAATTGGAATTTAACGTAAGGATGTTTGGTTGTATTTTGTAGGGAATGGATTTATCCATTCCGCCTGTATTATTGTTAATAGCGGAAGGCATAAATGCCTTCTCTACAACTCTCGCCACAAAACTAATGGCTTTATTGTAGGGGAGTTTGTTTTTGCTCTGCTATTCATTTGTGCAGATTTTAGCGGACCGTCCGGGAGGCCGGTCCCTACAACATAAGCGCAAGTTTTCGGCGCAATTGTATGGGTGAATTACGACTTGCCTGCGGGCGGGCGCAGAGACCCGCCCCTACAAAACCAACCGATAAATAGAATGTTAAATTGGAATTTAACTGTCGGTTGGGCGTAGCCTCCCCTGTGTAAGGGGAGGTGGGCAGATTATAATATCAAGTGCAACATGAAAAAAATAAATAGACTTCATAATAACTCTAGTGTAAAATGTAGTTTACCACAACAAACATAAACACGGAGGTTAGTATGAA
>JAGBHP010000033.1 GCA_017935435.1 Clostridia bacterium
GAAGAAGAATTTCAAAATGTTATTCATTTAATCAACAGCCGACCAAGAAAATGTCTTGGCTATTTATCGCCACTCGAATTTTTGTCTAAAAAGTGTTGCACTTGACTTGACAATCTGCCCTGTCACCGTAAGGTGACTGAGGGGTTGTTTTTGTGTCATCACCTGTATTTTAATAACAATCCCTCCGAGTTTTGCTCCGCAAAACCCACCTCCCTTTACACAAGGGAGGCGAAACCCCGACCAAACGGTACTACGTTAAATCCCAATTTACCTCACTGTAAACGTCATCACGATACATGCTATAATGCCAATTGCGCACACCACTCTTCCGAACATTTGCCCCGCGCGGTAATAATCGCTCGGCGTACCGCCATCGACATTGAGGCCATGTCTGAAATAAAAGAACAGGTTAGGAAACGCTATATCTAAAGCAAGAATAGCGCCTAAGATAACTATTAAAATCAGCATATAAGGCTCGCCTCGTGTATCGGTTTCGCCTTTTGAGAAATTATAAATTTCCGTAATATTCGGAAAAAGCTCCTCTTCTTTAGGCGCTACCCCACCGACACTAATCCGTACAATGTCAACTAATTCACCATTTTCATCCTCTAACAGATTAAGGTTTTCCATAGGTAAAACCGTGCCTTTAAAAATACTTTCCCCATTTTCAAAAATCTGCACATTGGGGCTGTTTTCTTCTTGCACTACCCGATAAGTTTTTGTTTTATCGTTAACCTTAAAGGAAATCTCTGTAATTGACCCTTGTTTTTCTCTTGTCATTACAAAGTCGGCGTATTCGTTAGCTCCCGAAAAGCTTCCGTCATCTTTTTTATACAAAAATGCTCCGTTATGCCACACCCCAGGCAAAAACAAGGCATGTAAATATGTAAAAACGAGCAAAAGTGAAGCTACAATCCCCAAAATAACGCTTAGTTTTTTATGTTTTTTCAAAAAATCAATCATCAATTTATCCCCACATAGCCTGTTTCTTCAATAATCGACTGACCCTCGCCTGATAAAATCCATTCAAGCATTTTGTTGACATTTTCATTTTCGTTATTTTCGTAGGTTACCGCATAAATGGGCGTAACAATCGGATAACTGCCGTTTTTGATGTTTTCTGCCGTCGGCGCAAAGCCGTCTACCTCAAGCATTTTAATATCAGGATTTTTTATAATCCCCTCAACGTAGTATCTGAAAGAAAAACCGATAGAATTTGTCTTGCTTCTGTAATTTGACACCTTTTCAATAATTCCCGACATCAAATCGTTTACCATCTCTTTTGGCGGCTCAGCAAGCGGAGTATCACCCATAAAGCGCTTTAGCATACTCTGGCTTCCGCTTCCTTCGTTGCGTTGAAATGCCGCTATTTTCTCATTTTTTCCGCCAACCTCTTTCCAGTTGGTAATCTCGCCTGAATATATTTTTCTTACTTGCTCTTGTGTCAGGCTTTCTATTGGATTATCCTTATGAACAAAGAAAACGAAAGCCTCTGTGCCTATCTTAGTATAGTTAAACTCTGTGTTTTTTTCTTTAGCGTAAGCAATCTGCTCCTCCGACGGATACACCCCAATAAAGATATCGGTTTCTTTTTCCGCAAGCAGTCTATAACCTTCAGGCGTATTATTATATTCAAAATTTCCATCATTTAAAACCGTTGTTTCAGGATAAACCGCATTTACAAAAGCGGAATACACAGGAAAAAGCGCTGCTGCACCGTCAATTCTCGGTAAATCTTCACTAAAACTTAAAGCTTCGCTTTTAGTTTTTACTATTTTTGTTTCTTCTCTAAACGGAAGATATTCCTGAATTCTTATATTAGGCGAAGTGTTTACAGTTATGCTCTCATCGTATTTTTCCATACCGTAATCCACACCTAAGCCTATAAAAAAGCAAATCGCAAAAACGCTCCAAACCTTCAGAAATTTTTTTCTGTTTTTAAGCCATATTAAAGGCAGGAAAAGCGACGGCAAAACGATGGCACCGATTGCAATAAGCACACCATTTATTCCCTCTGCACTTAAAACCAAAAGTAAAATAACATCAATATACGCACTAAAAAGCAATACCGCCGCCGAAATTATAAGCTTAAGCAAAAACTTACCTAATTTTTTTAAATTCGTTTTATTCATCCTTTTTCCTCCTTTTTTCCAACTAAATTTATATTACTGCTGCTTACTCTTTATCTTTTTATAGTTCATCAGAGTTGACACAGTGCCTGCACATACAAGCATTATAAGCCACATAAAGAGTCCGTAGGTTATGTTTACCATAAACTCAATATACACTCTGTTTTGCATAAAAAGAATCGCCCAAATGACATCAAACACCATTTCCGCTATTAAAAAAGCAATCAGGATTACTTTAAGGCTCCTTTTCTTGCGATTAAACGGAAAAATCATAAAAATCACAAAATAACCTATTAATGACAAAAGCCAGAACATATCCCACGGAAATACGGCAAAGCCGTTGCAACAAAAAGAATATACCGTTGCAAGCATATTATTCTCTCTCCTTTTTTCCCTTTACTTTATCATATATTTTTTCAAAAAAGAGTACAATAACATAAAAAACCGCAAAATTCGCTAAAAAACCTGCCACATTAAAGTGAACCGCAAAAGTATTCATTGCCGTTTGCTTTATGGTGTAAAAATTAAAGGGAAAACCCAAAATCAGTTCTGTCTTATCAGCAGATAACCTTTGAAAAGCTTCAAAGCAAGGAAAACATAGCGTTACAAGAATCATAAAAAGCAGTGCCCAAAAAAGAGTTTTAATATTAAAATCAATCTTTTTCATAAGCCTCTCTCCTAAAGGTTTATTTCACCAAAATCTGACAAATCTTCATTTGCCGTAGTGCATTTTCGTGATTTTCAGGTGTTGTACCTGCGCAAAGTGCGCTACAAACTACAATTTCCGCCTCAGGAAGATATGTTTTTAAAAGAAAAGCGTTTGTTATCACGCAGATATCCGTACAAACACCGCAAAGCTCTATTTTGTCAAAGTTTTCACGTTTTGCAAACTCTGACAAAGCCGTGCTACCAAAGGTCGGCTTATCAAAAATTTTTGCTCCCATCTCTTTAAGGCTTGCATCAATTTCCCAGCCATATGTTCCCTTTATGCAATGAGGTACAGGCAAAAGCTTTCCCTCCTGCGTGTCCATATAATTTTCTTCGTGGGTATCACGTGTAAAAACAACCTGATACCCCTCATTTTTACAGTTTTCAATTTTTTGTTTTACACCTGAAACGATTTTTTGCGCTTCATCTGTTCCCAAAGCGCCCGTTAAAAAATCATTTTGCATATCCACTACAACAAGTAATTTTTTCATAGCTTGCTCCTTATGCCGCAACATCTGTTTCTGCCTCGTGTTCGATTGTATATTCGCTATATTTTTCTTCCCAGTCGTAATCTGCTCTGTAAAAGTATACCGAGGTAATCTTGCCGCCAAGCACTTTTTCTACGAAATCAGCACTTACGCATGTCTTGCCCCTAACATTTACAATAAAATCATCAAGCAAAATTTCTGCGCCGTTTAAATTTGCCTTTGCCTCACCGCAAACGAAAGAAATTTCATCAAAATATTCGCACGCACCATTTGATTTTACATAAATCGTGCCGTTATCCCAAATGATATCTTCATCAGCTACTCCATATGCGCTAAATAAATCTCTTACAGGAATATAGTCTTTGCCGTCAAGCTCAATCGGATAGCCGTATGTTAAAACGGAGTAATACTGCGGGAAATCATACATTTCAGGATTTTCTGCAGTTTCGGGCATTGCGCTCACAAGGTTGTCTGCTAAATTTACCGAATTTTCTTTTGTAAGCGTCGGGAAATTAATTACTACATCCTTATTTACCGACTTATATTTGCAGTTTGCGCTAACGCTGAAGGCTATGTCGCTATTTTCCTTACTGAGTAAAAATCCTTCAGCTGCTGCATCGGGGTCAAATGCGCAAATTACATCATAAAGATTTAAGTCAATAGAAAATTTTACATTTTCAGTAGAAACAAGACCGTTTTTTACGGTAATATCATATACAATTCCTTCATCGCCAAAAATGCTTATATCTTTTACGGGTGTAAAAATTTCTCTGATTGTTTCAACATCAAACGCCTCTGCGTCAAGACCTGCTGCACTCAGCTTTTCTCCGCCAAATGCCTTAATAAGACCTGATACCGCATCAAATGCATCTAAAAGAAATCTTTTTGTTGCCTTATCGTCAAAAATAAGCTTAATATTTGAGCCTTTTTCCGTAATTTTTGCGTGCTCCTTTATGGAGTCGCTCATTTTTGCCTTCAAAAGATTAATTCCGTCGTTTGAAAGCATTATATTCATAAGGCCTGCAAAGGTTTTCATTTCTTCGCCCAAAATTTCGCCCATATCCATAACTACATATTTTTCGCCAAGCAAGGGATTTAGCTGAATCATTCTGTAAACAGGCTTGTTTATATCACTAAAATCAAGCTCCATCCACATTTTTTGATTCATTTCGGTGGTATTTTTAAGGTTTTCACCGAATTTAAGCGGAACAGTCGAACTACCCGACATTTCTATCGCCATTTTTTTGTAATCCTTTGATACGCTTGCTTTTACATCAATTTTTGACGTCGTATCAAAAACGCTTTCCACTAATGTTCTTAAATTTGCAGGAAGCCCTAAAAATTGCTGGCCGTTTCCTAATTCACCCTCTAAAAATTCACCCAAAACGTCTAAAACCTCAAAGGGCTTATCCACACTCATTGTAAGCTCCATTTGTGCCTCATAGTTTCCGTTCATTTTACTGATTGCATTAAAATAGCTATCGCCGTCTGCAAAAGCAGGTACACAAAGGCTTAAACTAATAACAAATGCGACTATTAAAGAAAATATTTTTTTCATTCTTCATCTTCCTTTCATTTTAAGTAAATTTTTGTCATTTTTATTCTATCATATAAAATGTAAAAAGCCAAGCACCAAAGCTTGACTTTTTCTTAAAATTTCATTAAATTTTTATTAAATATTTCTTTGCTTTAATTGTTTTAAAACCTCAATCAGCCTTTCGGGCATCGGCACTCCTGCAGATGCTGCATTTTCCATAATTGATATCCCCTCGTTTGCTATGTAAAAGCCGATAACCACCGAGCGAAGCTCTATTATGCCTACCGTTACTCCTATAAGGTGAGCCGCCGCTACCAATGAAAGTATGCAAATCTTTTTTAAGATACCGCAAAATCCCGTTTTGCTTGACAGTTCTTTTGTATAAGCCGCCGCCGCAACACCTGTTATGTAATCAATTATAATCAGCGCCGTCAAAACAAGCAAAACTGTGTCAACTCCGCCAAAAATTTTGGTAAGCACTGCGCAAAATACAGCGCAAAACGTCTTAATCATCGTTTGTATATTCATACTACACCCCATTTCTCCTTATAAAGTCAATTGCCTTTTTGCTTAGCCAATAAGCATTACTGTCCTCCGAAAGCTTTTTAAGCCAAAGCTCTGTGTCGCTTATAATTCCTCTTATTTTAAGTTCATATACAATATCGTTTATTTCGTTTAGCTCCATAAATTCATCCTCCGCATAACTTAAACCATAAAAATTTAAAATACCTTTTGCAATCGCAACACCAACTAAATATTGCTTATCTTCCGTATCTGCCAAAACTCTGTCCTCATCATTATCAATAAAACAAGGCTCAACTATAACCGCAGGCATATTGGTTTTCGCAATTACAGTAAAATAATCGCCCGAGCCGTTTGTTGCGCCTTTTGAATATATCCTCACATTTTCCTGACCGAGATTTTTAAGCTCGTTTGCAATATTTTGTGCAAGGATTTGTCCTTTTCCGCCAAAAACCGAATGAATTACCTCGCCCCTGTTTCCTCCGCCTGCGTTAAAATGACAGCTTACAAAAAGGTCCGCTCCCCAAGCGTTTGCCATATCCGCACGCTCATAAAGTGAGAAAGAGTTATCGCCCGTGCGCGACATTTTTACATCAATTCCGTATTTTTCCAAAAGATTCTTAGCTCCATTTGCGCATATAAGCGTCATATTTTTCTCAACCAAACCGCCCGATACTGCACCGGGGTCGCTTCCTCCGTGACCTGCATCTAAAAAAACCTTCATTAAAATTGCCCCTTTTGCTTTTTAATTAAAATCTGCACTGCTTTCCTGTTCTTTTTCAGCCGAAATTTTATCATACTCTTCCTTTGTTATCTCATAATAACTTTCAGCCATTTCGTTCTCTGCCAAAAAAATCTGCGTGCCAAAGTTTTCTCCGTTTGTAAGCATTTTGCCACTGTCTGCAAATAAAACTGTTCTTATTTTCACAAGCTCCCCTCCTTTAAACCAAACTTATTGTCCAGGTAGGTCTTTTTTGAGTTAAACTGAGCCACTCACTTGATGTGCTTCCGTCTGCACTTCCTGTACTCGTTTCAAAAGCATTATTTACCGCTACTTGTGACAAAGTGAGAGTCTTACCCGTTGTTTTTTCATAAAGAGCGTCCACAATATCTACAATACTCTCCTTTGACAAGAGCGGACTCCACTTGAAATTTATATTTTCCGCAATATAAGCGTTTACAGAGTTTTCTTTGAAAAATCTAACCTCTTTTAGCTTAGGAGTGTTTAAAAAGGTATCAATAAATGTGCAACCTCTTGCATCTATCATTCTGATTGATTCAAGCTCTAAAGCATTTTTAAACGTTGCCGTCATTTTTTGACAGCTTATACCATAAATATTAAAATCAATACTTTTTATCGTGCTTCCCTGAAACATATAGTCCATGTTTGTGCAGGTTGTAGGCATCTGAACCATAGATGCTCCTTTTGCATCTTTTGGTATAGTTGTTATTTTAGACGAGTTAAACATACCCTGAGCGTTAACGGGCTTTATTACATATTTCGGCTTAAATGTTTTATCATTCCAGCCTGCTCCGTAAAACGCCGCATAAAAGGTTTGCCTTGTGCCTTTCATCAAATACTCATCCCAAAAATCACTCCACTCTTTCGTTTTGCCTGCATCATATACCTTTTCGACCTCTGTTGCCATTTCAGACGGCTTTAAGAGTAAAGTATCACCCGTTTTTTCTCTTAAAGCGTCAGCAATAGCTATATAATGTTTAGTGTCTGTTACAACCTTTGCCATTAATAGCTCACCTCATCTCCGTCGGGCATTTTTTCTAAAACGGCATCTACGATATCATTTGTCCTCAAAACAATCGCCGTATCGGCACATTCATTCAGTGCGCAAAGCGTATCCTGATTATAGGTAAGCTCAAGCTCCATTCCATTTGCTAAAAAGCTCATTTCAGGAGATATTGCCTCAGTTTTAAAGCATCCGCTACTGTCAGATAAATAAACATTTCCTAAGCTATCGGTTACATTAAAGCCTTCTATATCAATTCCGCTTACCAAAACAGAAATTTTGGAAACATAGCAGTAATGGTATATTGTCGGCGCCATAAGCACAGGTATATCCTCGTTTTTATTTGCCTCCAAAAAGAAGCTTACTGTTTTATAGTCATCTTCTGCCGTAAATATAGTGCTTGGATTTTTTATTGTACAATATTTTACGGTTTGTGTATTTTCGCCCTTAAATACTGCGCACAATCTCATTTCGCCGTCTATTAAAACAACATTTCCTGCGCTAAAATTTTCGCACGAAAAAGAGATTTCACTGCCCTTTGGGGCATTTAATGCACATTCTCCGCTCCATTTTTGCGGATTTTCTATGCTTCCATTTGATGCAAACGCATATGTACCGCTATTTGCGCTATTTGACAAGCGTCTGAAATTTCCGTTAGTGAGTGCATCCATATCTTTTATCATCTCAATAGGCTCTGCCTGAGATATTTTTACATAAGCGTCATGCGCAATCGGAGAAATATCCCCTGCCGTAACCAAGTTTATGCCTTTAACCGTCTTTTTAATTGCGTTGGTGCTAAGCTTTACGCCCTCTGCCATTTTTTGCAGACGCAAAATCTCCTCAAGACAATTTTCCCACACATCAGGCGTTTTTGGCATAGATAAAACAGAATAAGCTCCCGTTTCTATGTTTATTCCCACATAGTTTGTCGATATCCTTTTAAAATTTTCTTTATTTATGGCACTTGCAAAAATTCCCATTCTCACGAGGTTTTCATTTTCAAGCACCTCATACGGAATTTGGCATTTACTATCGTTAACACCAACAGTATAATGCTCTCCTCCGCACTCAAAAACCGCAAACACCGATAAACCGACGTAATCCTCTGAAAAGCTAAAACTGCACGTATAGCTGTTGGCATTTCCGCTTACCGCCTCTTTTTTGCATTTTAGCCTTAATCGGTCTTTGTTTACGCTAAAAACAAACTCCATATTTCTGCCTCCTTAAAAAATTACAAATTCAATCTGCTCAACCGAGGTCGGACCCTCCGAGTTAAGACTTGCAGATGATGTTACATTAACTGTAAGCAAACCGCTCTCGGTACACGAAAACTCCATATAAGCGTACCACTGACTGTGGTATAAATACTGAAGCAGATACTGTTTATAGGTAACCGAGGTATCGTAATTTGCTACGCTTCTATAAAGCTTAACCTTTTTGTTTTCATCAAAAAGGCAAAGTCCCGTGCACGACGGTTTTCCGTTATCGTCACCGCAAACCGCTATGCCGTGAAGCGGATAATCTCCTATATCAACTGTAAAGCTTCCCTTTCTTTCGTATTTTGTTTCGCCTGCGCAGTTTACGGTTTGCGAAACAAAAATCGGATATCCCGCACAACTTGCGTAAGATGGAACCTTTCCCTTTGTATACTGCCTTTTATCAATAACCGAGCCGTTTACAATCTGCGCAAGCAAAACATAGTCACCGCTTGGTAGTTCTTGCGTTACCCTTGGTCTTTTCGTTCCAAGCGCCGTATCATTTAAAAGATAAACATAGCCATTTGAATAAGAAAATGACAGCTTGTGCTGAGATGTAATTTCAATAAAGCTTCCGTCTGCAAAAAACGCTGTTCCCGGCTCTATATAAACACTGTTTACTACCCTTGAAACCTTAAGTGTTTTTACTCCGCTCGGCACAACTCCGCTTGTAGCTAAAGCCGCAGTATAGCCGTTTAGCTCCGTTACTTCAATGCTTCCGTTTTCACCAAGTTCATACCCTACTCCGCTTGTAACAAGTCTTTTTGTTATTTCATTTAAATCGTCAACTCCAATGAGCTGATTATCCGAAAAACCTGCTCTATATGCCAAAATCTATACCTCCCCAAAAATAATTTTCTCGTTTTTTTCTCCTCTTTCTATGTAAAACTCAGTACCAATAATTCTCTTTTCGCTTGTAATGTAGCCGTTTCCTATTTTTTTCTTAACTTTAACCACATCGCCAAGCAAATATTCTCTGCCAAGCTTTAAGCCGTCACTTTCTGCCTCAATGCTTTTTTCCCATTTTTTTGCGCCAAGCTCTGCCTTTGCTGTTTCTTCAGTTCTTGCAGTTAATGAATCATACCACCTGTAAAGACCTTTGCTTTCGTCACCCAGAATTTGGCATACGTATCCGCTTTCTGCATCCGCTGCCGAAATTTTGCCGTCTTCTCTTGCATAAACTGCATATTCTCCCTTTGTAAAGGTAATGCCAAACTGCGTTCCGCCTTTTTCAACATAGTAACGCTTGCCGTAGTTTTCCAGAGAAACACTCAAAAGCTCAGGAGTATTACTTTGCGCATCCCACGAGCCCATATCCTCAAAGCTTTTTTCATAAACACCGCAATTTGAATACGAAAGTGCGTTATCTGTGTATTTTGAAGAAACAGTATTTTTTTGCGACTCGCCAATTATAAGTCCGTTTTTTCTGCCTGCTGAAATTTTAAAAACCCAGCGTTTTGCTTTTTTGTCGTAATATACCTCATGTCCTGCTTTTGCAGTATCAAGACACTCTGAAACAACGCCAGAGAGCGGATTTAAAACAATTCTTCTGAAATCAATTTCATCAGTTACGCCCGTGCTTCCCGCAACCTGAAAGTTGCCGTCATCCGCTCCAAAGTGCTTACCTATAAGGAATTTTACAATTTCGTCAGCCGTTTTTGCCGAAATATCGCCCATTTCAAAGAGCCTTTTCGATGTAAATGGAGCTACAATTCTTTTAGACAAAAACCAGTTTGGCGTTCTTGCATAAATCGTGCACACATCATCTGCCTGTTTTGCCGTTACAACAAAAAGCCTGCCCTCGTCTTCAACCAAAAGATACGGCTCGTTTATTATTTTTAAAAACGCCTTAGAGTAAGGATTTAGCCTCGCTTCAAATATACCGATATCATTAAAATAAACAGTTTCATAGACAGAAATTATCTCATTTTCAATGGCAATCGGCTCAAATTCGTAGTTATAAAATCTCAGTTCACTCATATATTTGCCTCCAGATATTTTCTGTCATACTCACAAATTACACTAATCTGGCTAGAAAGCTCTGTTGAAACAACACTTATTCGGTTATCTCCTCTTTTTAAGACAAATTCCGAAAGGTACGTATCGTCACTTATTGAAGATAAAAGACTGCTTCCGCTTACGTTATAAATTTCCGCCGTTTTCGTGTCAATGGTAATGGTTTCCCCTGCCGAAAAGGTTTTATTTATCTCAATTTTTGCTCCCGTATCATTATTTTTTATGATAAGCGATGCCTCGCCCTCGCTTGCACCGTTACATATTACAGTTATAACAGGCTCTGTTGCCACATCGCCCTCATTTATGAGATTTCCGCCCTCAACTCTTCTTGTAAAGACGCAAGGCGGTGTAAAGCTTTCAGATACAAGGTCAACCCTTTCATAAATTCCCTTGCGCACAGGCTCGCAGTCACAAAAAGCAGGGTCATCTGCCGTAAACTGCAAAACAAGCCTTGTTACATCTCCAATTTTTTCAATATCCTCCATAGCAGTAGGCGTTACGTTTATTTTTCGCTCGCTTTCGCCGCATTTAACATATAAAACGCCGTTTTCTGCCATACACGATGTAATCTCAGCAACCGCTTCTTTTTTCAAACAATCTCCCCGCACGGAAATTGTTCTCGGCATAAATCTTTTTGAAACTGTTTTTTCACCACGTCTGCCCGAATAAACTATCGTCTGTCTTTCAACATCAGGAAACCCCAAGCCACGCACCGCCGAAATTTTAAAATAGCTGTGTTTTCCGTCGCCCATTAAAAACTCACCGACGCTCGTTACAAATTTTAAAATATAATCCAAAAAAATCCCTCCTTAAACAATTCCCGAAAGAACTTTTCTTGTTTCAGTCGCTTTAATCTGGGATAAAGCATCGCTTGCAGATGACGTGTTAATCTGATACGTAGGACTGTACACCGATGTATTGCCACCCTTAGATGCGCCCATATTTACATCAAGCGATAAATTAAAGCTATTAATCGCTTTTTGAATAATATCCATTTCCTCTGAAAGCTGTGCAACAAACCCCTCGCCGAATTTCTCCGCCGAAACACCTCCGCTTAGGAAAAAACCGTCAGGTACAGAAAGACCCATTTTGTTAAGCTCTTCCGTCATAAAGCTTATGGTTTCGCTGACAGAAGCACGCATTTCATCTTCATAAAGACGTGCCGACAAGCCTTTTGCGACATTTTCTTTTTCCTGCCACGCATTTATGTATTCTTTAAATTCACTGTCTGAGGTTTTAGATAATAACCCTGCAAAAACGCTTCCCTTTTCAACCGACATACTGCTAATCATAGAAATAAGAGAATTTGCGGTATCTCCGGACACACCGCCTGCCGACATTCTGCTTTTTATTTCCGATAAACTGGAAGCATATTTTCTTAAGGTGTCCGTAGTTTTGTTAAGGTCAAAAAGCTCCGTAAAAACCTCGTCTTCGCCGTGCTCACCAGTCCCCCTGAAGGTAACTTTTTTGGTAAGCCTGCCGTACTGTGAAAGCTTTTCCTCCATCTGCGCACGCTTTTTTTCTGTTTCACCAATAGAATTTTCTGCAAAGCTTAAAATCTCGCTATAAGTGTTTTTAATATCACTCTTTAGCTGATTATAGACCTCTCGTTCACGCTCAGCCTCTGCCTTTAGCTCGGCAAGATATGCATCATTTGCGTTTTTTTGAAGCCTCAGCATTTCGTTTCGGGTTGCTTTTTCTACCGCCAGATTATTTTTTGCCTTAGCAAGCCTTTCGGCATATTCACGCCTGCGCAGTCTTTCTTCGCTCGCCGCCTCTTCTTCTGATAACCTTTTTTTCTCGGCAAGATACTTTTTTTCGCTTTCAAGCATTTCGGAATTTATTCTTTCGCTTGCTATTTGCTCTGCTTTTTTCATATCCTCTGTCATATCTCTTGCCTCCTGCTGATAAGCTTATTTATAAGCTCTTCATTTTCTCTTTCCTCTTTTTCAGTAAGCGGAAGAGCGCACATTCTTTTAAGGTATAAAAGCTTTTTTCGTTTTTCTTTATCCTTAATTTCAGATAAATCGGCACTTCTTACATTTATGGTACGCACAAAAAGCGTATCCGCCGTAAGACCTCTTAAAAGAGCTAAAAATTCGTGCCAATGAAGGTTCTCTTTTAAAAGATTTATGCCGTATTGCTGCCTGAAAGCTGCAAGTATAAGCTCACCATCGTATTCAAAATCAAACATTCTTTTAGACGTGCTTTTTTCTTTCTTTTTTGTGCCCGAATAAAAGTCCGCAATTTCTTTTAAAGCCTCTTCAATGCTTTGCGGAAGGCTTGTATAAACCAAGCCTAAGACCGCAATCATCTTATCCTGCATTTTAATTTCACTCTTTAAGAGCTTATCAACCTTAAGCCACACCCTAAAATCTGTTTTAAGCTTTCCGCTTACTCCGCAATCAAAGCCGCCTGTTAAGCACATGGCGTAAACACCCTCGTCTGAGTGTTAAATTTTCCGTCAACAAAATCGCCCACAACCTTTAAGCTTCCTGAAAGCTTGAGTGCGCTTGCTCCCTCGCCCGTAATGTTTGAAACCTCAACGGACACAGTAAATTTTCTTGCCGCATACTCGTTTTCGTTCATTTCGTCAGGCTTAAACAGCTCAACTCTTACATAGTCAAGTTCAGCTTCCGTTCCAACGCTCTGATTTCTTGAAATATCATATATTTTATTTGTAGCTTCTTCTTCAATAATAAGCTCGGTATCAAAATCAAAGCTTGTTTCATAGCCCTTAATGTAGCTTGATGACGCCTTATCATTAATATAGGTAGTCGTTTCACTTTTAGCGCCTGCGCTTTCATTTAAAGAATTAAAGCCTGCGCCCATAAGCACATAATTTTCAGCATCTTTTGTGCCGACATTTAAGTAGTCAGCAATCTGATGTCGCATTATTTTTCCCATAATCTCATCCTTTCACATAAATATGATTTGCGCAAAAACTTATAGTTTTCACTCTGAATGAAGAAAGAGGAAATTTTTCTAAAATATCCTCTCCCTCTCTTCCTTTTTGAGCGTGCGTAAAAACCGCACCCTTTACTAAAATATCACCGGGAAGAACTGTATGATTTCCGGTAGGAATTCTTGCATAAAACTTCCTTTCAAGGCTTGCTCTTATATCTTGCGCAAACCCCGTCTGTTCTTTTGAAAACTTGCATCCGCTAATTTGCGATATTTTAAAGCTACCGTCTTTTTTTCGACTGTATAGCGTTACTAAATCGCAAAATACAGGCGGAAAAAGTCCGTTTATTTTACCTGTCATTTTTATCGACCCCCAAAAACAGAAGCTTTGTCGGAATGTTTCTTTTTACAATTTCAAAAATTTTCTCATCAAAACCTGTGCTATCCTGCATTGTAACGCTCACGCCGTCTGAGGAATAGCTTTTAACGTCAGAATTTCCCGTTAAAATCAGCTCGCAAATTTCAAACATCGCCTGCTTTACGCCCTCGCACACGTCATCCTCTGCTTTTATTCTCCCCTGCGTATAAAAATCAATATAACTTTGCGCCTTTCGGCAGAAGGCGTCAAACTCTGACAAAAAGTCAAATGTTTTTCCGCCCCTTGCCTCAAATTCATCTAAGGTCAGGTACATAGCACACCTCAATTACGCTTTAAATTTTGCAAGAACAACCTTAGAAGTATCAGAAAGCGCAACTGTGTAGTGCTTATCAGCAGAGATGTTTGTGGTTCTTTTTAAAGTATCTCTTTCAGTTTCTACCATAGTGTCACGCTTTAAGTAGATAGTAAGCGCGGGTGTTTCGTCTTCTGACTCTGTATCTGCAGTAAGCTTAATAATGGGGTTAATGTAAAATGCACCTGTTTCGTCTTTTTCAATTTTCTTAGACGGAACAACGCGGCAGTTTGCAATCATACCGATTTCGCCTGTGAGCATAACACCGCCGACATATTTATCAGCCGAAATAAAATCTGCATCCTTTCTGAGCTGAGTTACCTGTGAAGGATGAACAAAAATAACCTTTTCGCTGTTTACCTCTTCGCTGAATAAATCAATTGCAGAAACAATGCCCGAATAGCTGATTTTTGTACTGCTTTCATCATATACAGTTTCTGCGGTTAAAAGTGCGTCAAGCGCATCGTTATCAACCTTTGATGCAATTGCAAGCGAAATCTGATTTACTGCTTCGCCAACGGGGTTGCCGTAGCCTGATAAAATTACCTCATCAGTAAGACTTACTGCCTTCATCGCCTTTTTAACAGTTGCGCTCGTTGTAGTTGCAGTAAGCTTAGAAGTTTCGCACATCTCACCTTCTGCTACATCCTCTGCGTCGCCGATATAAGTATATCTCGGCACCTTAATTGTGTCGCCTGCACAAGCTGCGAGAGTCGTATCCACCTTTGCAAAAGGTGCTACCGCTATTTTCTTTGTTACCTTAGCAGAAATAATATCTGCCATTACCTCGGGATTAATTACGTCTGATACCTTTGTGATCTGATTTGCCATAAAATTTTTCCTCCTTAAAATTTAAAAATATTTTTTTAGTTAATTTTTACTTTTCGCTTTTTAATCTTTCATAAGCCTCAGGATTCTTTTTAGCAAGCTCAAGACGTGCTAAATATCCCATTTTTTCAAATTCCTGCTTTGAAGGAATATCTTCATCTGCTTTTCCTACGGGCGGAATTTTTGCTTTTTCCTTCTTTTCCTCTTTTTCCTTCTTTTCCTCTTTTTCCTCTTTTTCCTCGTTTTCCTCGTTTTGAGTTTTCTTAACATCTGAGTTTTCTTTTTCCTGTTTTTCGTTTCCTTTTTCCTCTTCTTTTTCGGCATTTTCAGCTAAAAATTTGTCAAAAGCCTCCATAACCTTTTTAGCCATTTCCTCCGAAAGACCTAATTCCTTTAAAATTTCAAGCATAATTTTCCTCCTTGTTTTCTCTTATTTTTTTAATGTTTTCTTCTGCCAGCTTTAAATTTTCTGACGGTTTTAAGTACTGCCTCAGCTCCTGCGCCGAAATAACTCCGGCATCAAAGCCTGTTTTTAACTGCGCAAAGCTTTCTTCGCTGCTTTCAAAGAGCGAATACGACCAGTCAAAAAGCACGCTTGCATCAATTTCCCTTGAGTCCAGATAATAGCATAAAAGCTTTTTATAGCAGTACAAAAGGTCGTTTGCTGCATACTCCCAGCTTCTTCTTATTTCCTCAACAAAAGCAAACGTGTCAAACCTTGCACGCTTTATTTCCGTTGCGGTTGCGCCTTTAGAGCTAACCTCGGTTAAAATTCCCCTGCTTGTGCCAACGGCTGATTCAAGCATTCTGTAAAGCTCCTCAAGCCTCTTAAAATACGGCTCGTGTCTTATTTCAGGATTAAATTCCTGCCAAAAATCACGCTCTGACCCAAGCGGCGAAAGCATTTTAAAAATGCCGTCTTCAGGCAATTTGCCTTCAGCGGAAAACAGCATTGAATCTGCTCCGATAAACGCCTGCTTAATTTTATATTCCTTTGAAATAGCCGCTAAATGCTCGTGAATTTCACGTATTAAGCTATCGCACCCATACGTAACGGGCACACCGTAAAATCCTTGAGTATCACGACTATCGGCAGGCGATTTTAAGTATGCAAAAAGCATTCTGTCGCAGTCCTTAATTCTTACCTCAGGTAAAATTTCCTTCCACTCCTCTACACAAGATAATGGAATAACCTCGCCGCCCGAGGTTGCAATTGAAGAAATTACAAGCTCGTTGTTTAAAAGCGCATAATGTGTCCACCTGATAAAATTTTTGCCGTCTTTTCTTATGCTTTCAGCAAGCACAGTAGCTTCAATTATCCTGCCGCCAACACTTTTTTCAACCAAAACTCTGTCCTGAGTTATAGCCTCGGTATAAATCCGCCCATCTTCAAAATGCGGAATTAAAAACACGCCGCCAACGCCCAAAGAGGTCGCCGTAATGTTTTTTGCTCTGCGCCACACATCATTAAAGGCTTCTTTTAAAACCTCAGCCTTATCTTCCGTTTTTATTTCGGCATTTGCCTCACTCACCGCAAGATTTGCAAGCTTGGATGAAAAGATAGCAGTAAAGTTCATTTTATCTTGTGCAAGATATTTCATTTTTGCGACATAAGAATCATTTACCGCACGCTCCGACTTCTCGCTTTCCTTATTTTCAGCAAAAAAGCTGACAATTTTGTCCCAGATATAAATCTTCCTCACCTCCTTTACCTTTTCATAACGGTACTTGCAAAGTACCTTATGTCATCCATTGCATGGTCTGACTGCTTTATTACTCTGTCCTCATTTGCCGTTTCATCCCACTTGTAAGAGGCAAATTCCTCAAAGGAGTTTTTGCACTCCGGACTAAATAAAAGCCTGTTTGAAGAAAGCAGCTCACACACGAGCCTTATCCCGATAAGTACACGGTTATCCGCTTTTCTGACCTGAAATTTTCTGTGTTTTCTGATGGTCGCAATAAAGCTTGCTGCCGATGGGTCAATAATTACCGAGCGAATTTTTCTATCGCCTGCCAAACGCAAAAGCTCATTATAATAATCCTCATCGGTCATCTGTTTTTGGGTTTTTCTGCCATCGTGATAAAACTCTTTTATTCTGTACGCCTTTTCTTTTGCCCTGTCATACTGCCAAAGACCCATTGAAAACGGATTAAGCGTTCCGTAGTCTATCGAAATGTAGAATTCCTCCCCCGAAAACTCTGTACAAACGTGCGCAGAATACGAAAACATAGGGTAAACAAGGCCACCCGATGCCGCCCATCTGCCGAGAATAAACCTGTCATAATATGCAGTTCCTGCATATTCCTTTTTTAAATTCTCAACAAATTCCTTTGTAAGATAAGGATTGTCAAAAATTGTGTAAGTCTGCATAAAAATGTCGGCATCGCTATCTAAAAATCGTTTAAGCCAATGGTTAGGCGAATCGGGATTAAGCGTTCCGTCAAAAATACTGTTCGGTTTATCAAGCCTCGACTTTAGCATATTAAAAACCTCTTCGCTCCACGTTGCAACCTCATCACCGTAGCAGTATTCAATTGAAGTTCCCTGAATTTTTGCAACCGCATTTGCCTTATCTGCACCAAAAACGAAGCATTTTTTTCCAAAAAGCTCCACGTTTCCCGAGCTACTTAGCTTACCTACTAGGCTATCGCCGTAAATTTTTCTCATCGGCTCTAAAATGTTTCGCTCAACGCACCCCTTTGTGTGTCCGATTAAAACGATAAGTCCCGTTCCCGTGCACGAAAAAATTCTTTTCGGAATAAGAAAATAATCCATGTAAGTCTTGCCCGAACGTGTTGCGCCAACCTTAAAATTCCACCTGTGAACCGCTTTTTTAAAATACTCTTTCTGAAGTTTGGAAAAAGACAAGCTACTCACCTACCCCTTCAAGCAGTTTTCTCACCTCTGAAAGCGCCTGAGCTTTAGCATTATCAGGGTTATCCTGCCACCCGAAGTTTGATTGAAGAACGGTTTTAGCTCCATTGTAGGTTTCCTTTATGTAGAGCCTGCTCTCTAAAATACTTTCAAGCTTTAAAAGCGCATTTTTAATAACCTTCTCGATTTTGCCGCCCTTATCATAATTTAAAAGCTCCGAACGGCTCTCAAGACCAATTGCAAGCGCCAGACCCGATACTGTGGGAATACCGTCGCCAAGCTCCTCAAAATAACGTGCCGCACGGCTTTCAGCTTCCCTGCTGTTCAACCTATCACCCCCTAACCTACGGCTTCAGCACTCAAGATTTCTGCTCTGTCAGAAAGCGGAAGGCTCGAAAATTCTCCTGCAAACACGTCATCTGCACAGTTTTTGCAAACATATCTGCCGTCAGAAAGCACAAAGCTTTCGCCGTCCATACAAATTTCCGCACCGCAGAAATCACATTCGGCAATGGGAGGCGCCGTTTTTCTTTCATACTCACCAAAAAAAGCATCCACCTCCCTGTCTTTTATATGATACAAGCTAATCACCACCTTTTCAATCAAATTGATTGAACGTTTTTAAAAAAATTAATCCTTTTCAATCGGATTGATGACATTATATCATCATTTTGATTGAATGTCAAGTATTTTTTTCAAATTTTTCTAAATTTTTCAATCATTTTGATTAAAACCCTTGAAATTATACATCTTTATGATAAAATAAAAGTATGATATTTATAAAGAGAGGATGTCCGATATGAAGAGACTCCGCGAGCTGCGTGAACAGCATGGCTATACCTTAGAGCAGGTGGCTGAAGCTTTAGACCTGAGAAATCAGTATGTTTCAAACTACGAGCTTGGCAAACGCCGTCCCGACTATGACACGTTAAAGAAATTTGCCGATTTTTATCAAGTGAGCATAGACTACCTTTTAGAGCGTGAAGACGGCGAATTTACGAGAGTTATAAACAAGGCAAAAGCCGAAGGCGTAACCGCTGAAGACTTGGAAAAGGCGCTCGAATTTTTAAGATACGCAAAAGAAAGAGATGCAAAAAGCTGACACGTGGAGACATTATATGAAATTTCTTACTAAAGCCGAGTTGTACGAAAAAGTAGATAAGCTTATAGAAGAGCTTGATTTGACAAAAGAAAGCTATCCGCTTGATTCAGTATCGCTTGCGCAAAAATTTTTTGTAAATGCCGAAATTACATACGGTGCCTTTGACGGACTTTGTGCTATTTTGTACCGTGGCAGAAGAAGCACAAGCCTAAAGCTTAATTCGCGCCGAAGTAAGCTTATGCAGAATTTTGACTGTATGCACGAAATAATTCACTACTTTCTGCACACCGACATCGAAAGCTTTCAATGCATAAGTCCCGAGGGCGGCATAAAAATCAATGATTTTTTAGAATGGCAGGCAAACGAAGGAGCGGCAGAGGCTTTAGTTCCCTATCGCCTTTTTATACCGATGTATGTCAGCCTGTGCGAAAAAAATGAAGAAACTGCGGTATCTGAGCTTTCAAAAATTTTTGGTGTCACAAGCCGTGTAATATTAAACCGCATAGACAATTTAAGCTATGAAATTTATCAGTATAAGGTTTTAAATATAGATATTGAAAGCATCGAGCTTCTTTCAAAAAAGAGTATAACAAGAAAAAATATTTCATTTTTATCTGCGCACACCGAATATTGCGCAAGATGTCACAATGAGGTCGCAGATGACGCTTATTTTTGCCCAATCTGCGGAAATAACCTTTTAGAAGACGAGAGCACAAAAATCGGTATTGGAACTGTTTCTTATGACAGCATTGATATGCTCCCCGATATGCGTGCCATATCATGCCCCGTCTGCGGCACCGAGGATTTTGTCCGCCACGGCTACTACTGCCATATATGCGGAACACCTGTTGCAAACCGATGCACAAATTCAGGTAAAACCGATATAAACGGCGCTTACCTTGAATTTCCGTGCGACGGACTTTTAGACGGAGATGCCCGTTTTTGCCCGATATGCGGCTCGGAAAGCACGTTTTTAAAGGCAGGACTTCTAAAAAAGATTATATAATAACTAAGGGGATGTTAAAAAACTTTGGAACGCAAGAAAAGAAAAAATCTCATGGAATTAATAACATTAGTCGATGTATAACAAAGAAACTACTGACGAAAGTGGCAGTTTAAAAAGTTAACTAACTTTTAAACTGCCACTTTTTTTATATAATTTTGCCTTAAAACGTTCTACGCTTTCCTCCGACAGCCCTGATTATTTAAACAATGGGCCATAAGCCTGACACGCCCTGAAATCCTGACCTTCTTTATCCATACCGAAAGCATTCCAGCAAGCAGGACGCATAATATCCTCTTCGGGAACGTTATGCATACAAACAGGTATTCTGAGCATTGAGCAAAGCGTAATCAAATCAGCACCAATATGTCCGTATGAAATTGCGCCGTGATTTGCGCCCCAATTATTCATAACCTCATAAGCGGTCTTAAACGGACTTCCCTCTTTTCCGTCACAACGAGGAGCAAACCATGTGCAAGGCCATGTCGGGTTTGTTCTTTCCATTAAAGCATCGGACACCTCATCAGGAAGCTTAACAGTCCAGCCTTCTGCAATCTGAAGAACAGGGCCTAAATGTTTCACAAGATTAAGTCTTATCATTGTAACAGGCATTTCAGTTTTCGTTGTAAAATGGCTTGAAAAACCGCCGCCACGGAAATTATCAAAGCCTGCTTCACACCAAACAGTTGCGTCAGTCATCTTCTTGATGTCTTCATCTGTTACTTCCCACCATTTTTTCATAACGGCATTTCCGTTTTCATCTGTACATTCGCCGCAGGCATCCAGGCACGCTGCACCCGAATTTAAAAGATGAATAATACCGCCGCTTTCTTTCGCCTTTCCTGTAAATTCATAGCCTGTAACACGCTTGGTTGCCTCAGGTGACCAGTATGTACGAACATCAGCAAAAATCTGTGCACGGTGCGTTAACAGTCGCATAAAGAGCATACCAAGACCATTTAAAACATCATTTTCAGTGGCTAATGTATAAGGCTCACGAGCACCTTCATAGTCAAATGTAGAGCTTAAAAGAGCCTCAGGATAGTCACAGTTCGGCCAATGGTCTGTCCACTGACGCTGACCCTGAAAACCGCCTGCAATCGCATTGTGACCCACCATTTCTTCCTCGCATCCTTCAGGAAGATTTTTATTTCCTGCCATCAAATCTTTAATTATGCAGTACATTTTAACAGTAAATTCCCACTGTTTTTCCTTTTCTTCATCTGAAAAACGAACAAAATCAGGGTTATCATCACGACCCATTTTGCAATGTTCTTTTGTCCATGCGAGTGCCTTTTGATATTCTTCTTCGTTATAAATTCCCTCTTCCATTCGGCGGAGAATTTCAACCTCGTCAACGGATTCTACTCTCATTCCAAGGTATTCTTCAACAAAGCTCTGGTCCATAATAGAGCCGCCGATACCCATACACTGCGAGCCAATCTGCAGGTATGATTTACCTCTCATAGTGGCTACTGCAACAGCTGCACGACCAAATCTTAAAAGCTTTTCCTTTACGTCTTCAGGAATAGTTGACACCATATCGGTATCCTGAACCTCGTGACCGTAAATACCGAAAGCAGGAAGTCCCTTTTGTGCGTGCGATGCTAAAACTGCAGCTAAATACACAGCACCTGGTCTTTCTGTGCCGTTAAATCCCCATACGCCCTTAATTGTATATGGGTCCATATCCATAGTTTCCGAGCCGTAGCACCAGCAAGGAGTAACCGAAAGCGTAATAGATACGCCCTCTTTTTTAAATTTATCAGCGCAAGCCGCTGCCTCGGGCACACGGCCTATCGTAGTATCAGCAATAACAACCTTTACATGCTCGCCGTTTGAATAATATAAATTTTCCTCAAATAATTTTTTTGCAGCTTTTGCAAGCTCCATAGTCTGCCCCTCTAAGCTTTCACGAAGCTTCATAGGTCCACGTCTTCCATCAATAGTCGGGCGAATACCAATTACAGGATAATCGCCAATGTATCTGTTTTCAGCCATTTTTCATACCTCCCAAAACATATAAAATATTTTTTATTTACTAAAGCCTATAATATAATTTTATACTTGATTTTTATATAATACTTGTAATATAATATAATAAAGTATAAAAATATTCAGGTTTGAGGTGTTTTATGGCATATAATGAAATTCTGCAGAGAGGAACAGGCGAATTTACCGCAAGCTTATACTGTGTTGACAAAAACCATCCACGTTACATAATGGCACACCATTGGCACAGCGAGCTTGAAATAATAAGAATAATTTCAGGCAAGCTTCATCTTTTTGTCAATAATAAAGACTACGAACTCACAGACGGAAATGTTGCCCTGATAAATTCAGAGCTTGTGCATGGCGCACGCCCCGAAAACTGCATATATGAATGTATAGTCTTTAAACCCGAAGGCTTTTTTTCGCCAACTCTTCAAACAAGAGATTTCTGCAACGAGCTTTTATCAGGTAACATTTTGCTTGATACTGTTTATAAAACCGACTGCGACATAATTTGCGCCGCCGATAAGCTTTTCACCTCGTTAAAAGAAAGCTATGATTACTATCACGTTGAGGCAATCTCTGCGCTTTACGGCTTTTTTAGCACAATCATCAAAAAAGGGTGCTACAAAAGCCACATAAACCTCCCGTTTTCTGCCTGTGATAAAAAAATACTTAAATTAAAAAAAGCTCTTTCTTATATAAGAAAGAACTACAACAATCAGATAGTGCTTGAGGATATAGCGCACATCGCAGATATGTCGCCAAAATATTTCTGCTCTGTTTTTAAAGAGCTAACTCAGCAAACACCCTTTGAATATTTAAACAATTACCGCTTAGAGCGAGCCTCCCAAAAGCTCACCGAAACCGATAGCTCCGTAACCGATATCGCATATTCCTGCGGTTTTAACGATTTAAGCTACTTTATAAAAGCTTTTAAAGCACGCACAGGCACAACCCCTGCAAAATACAGAAAAATATAGTAAATAATATCCCCCCGAACGGGGGGTATTTCATTTTCGGGCATAGCCCTACCCTTTACTAGTTGCGCACAAGTGCGCTTTTTTATTGGCCTGCCAGCCATGCAACTTTTACTTGCTACCCATAAATGGGTTGTTATAGCGACCTTCTTGGTAAATCTTGTACGAATAAAATAGGCTCCCTTGTGTAAAGGGAGCTGTCGAACGCAGTGAGACTGAGGGATTGTTTCTCTATTTTTATTTTTAACATTATTTTAACTATTACAATCCCTCCGAGTTTGCTGCGCAAACCCACCTCCCTTTACACAAGGGAGGCTTTACGCATTAAAACTTTCTACCAATTTTCTCATTTGTACTATACAACTAACTTTATTTATGTTTACACTATTGTATTTTTGTTCACTGGTAAACCTCTATTTAACCACGCGACTATCGCGTGGTTTTCGTCATACAAAAAAGAGTTAGCAATTTTTTGCTAACTCCATTTTACACTTATTTAATTACAATAAATGCACATTGTCTGCCCGCTACCCCGCCGCTTGCACGGTGAGAAAAAAACTTATCGTTTTCGCAAAACGTACATCTCGGGCACAGGCTTATATTTTCCTCTTTTAGTCCTGCCGACACAAGACTTTTTACATTTATACTGTCCGTATCAATGTAAAAGCTTTCGCCTTTTATGTCCGTTACGCTATCAATAAAACTCTTACCAAACTTTTCGCAAAAGAGCGAATAAACATCATTTTTTACCTCAAAATGACATTTTTTAATCGATGGTCCAATCAAAGCTTTAACATCTTCAGGCTTTGTGCCAAATTCGTTTTGCATTAAAGCAAGCGTATTTTTTCCTATTTCAGAAAGCGTACCCTTCCAGCCCGAATGCACAGCCGCAACAACTTTTTGCTCGGTATCGCACATCAAAATCGGTGTGCAATCTGCCGTAAAAACGCCAATCGGCACGTTTTTTTCATTTGTAACGAGCGCATCGCACTCAACTACCTCACCTTTGCCAAAAAGTCGATTGCCACAGTCTTTCTCAGTCACCCTTACCGCTTTATCGCTATGCACCTGTTTGGTTAAAACAAGCCTTTTTGCGTCAAAGCCTATTTTTCGGGCAACAATATTATAATTTTCCAAAACATTCTCAAAAGGCTCATCGCACGAAAGTCCGAGATTGCACGAAAAGTACACTCCCTTGCTCACTCCGCCCTCTTTCGTCGTGAACCCATGGGAAATAAACGGAATTTTTTCAAAATCAATGCACTTTATAATGCCGTTTTCTTCAGTAAAACCCGAATTAACCCTCATAGTTATAACCGATTTCAACAGCCTGAACGTTTTTATCAAAAAGCGCAGCCTTTGAGGGAGGAATACTCTTTTCTAAGCCAAGCTTGATTTCGTCCATAGTATAAAGACCGGTTTCTTTAATGATTTTACCGATTAAAACCATGTTTGCAAGTGTAGAAATTCCTGCATTAAGCGCAAGCTCAGTTGCGGGGATTTTTATAACATTTACATCATCTCTTTTAACATCACGGTCAATTAAAGAGTTATCAATTGCGATATAACCGCCCGGTTTTACCTTGTCCTCAAATTTATCAAGCGACGGTCTGTTCATCGCCATAAGTATATCAGGATTTGCAATAATCGGCGAGCCAACTGCTGTATTTTCTGAAATAACAACATGGCAGTTACAAGTTCCGCCACGCATTTCAGGGCCGTATGACGGAAGCCATGACACCTCACGTCCAACCTTAAGACCGGTATAAGCTGCAACTTTTCCTGCAAACAAAATACCTTGTCCGCCAAATCCTGCTAAAATAATTTCACTGCTTTTCATAATAACTTCATAGCCTTTCTGCTCACAAAATATAACCTTTGCGCCTGCCTGTGAAGCGCGACAGACTTCTAAATTTATACTCTTTTATTCAGGACAAGTTACACGCCTGATATCAGCGCCAAGCTGCCTGAATTTTTCTTCCATTTTTTCATATCCACGGTCAATATGCTTAATGTCTGATATTTCAGTTTCGCCCTCTGCGATAAGACCTGCAATAACCATACCTGCACCACCACGAAGGTCTGTTGCCGTAACGGGTGCGCCCTTAAGCTTTTCAACGCCGTTTACCGTTGCGGTCTGAGAATCAACTCTGATATTTGCACCAAGCCTTAAAAGCTCACCAACATACTGAAAACGTGACTCCCAAACACCCTCTGTTACAATGCTTGTACCCTTGCATATGGATAAAAGCGTCACAATCTGCGGCTGCATATCCGTAGGAAATCCGGGATAAGGAAGTGTTTTTATGTTTACTTTTTTCAAATTGCCATTTCCTATTACCCTGATGCTGTCATCATATTCTATAACCTCGGCGCCGATTTCTTCAAGCTTTGCGCTGACAGATTCCATATGCTTCGGGATAACGTTTTTAACCAAAACATCTCCGCCCGTTGCAGCAGCTGCAACCATAAATGTACCTGCTTCAATCTGGTCGGGAATAATCGAATAAAAACCGCCCTTTAAACGCTCTACGCCGTTTATTTTAATAACATCAGTTCCTGCGCCCTTAATATTTGCGCCCATCGAGTTTAAGAAGTTCGCAACGTCAACTATATGAGGCTCCTTTGCCACGTTTTCGATAATCGTAGTGCCGTGCGCAAGCGTTGCCACAAGCATAATGTTAATCGTAGCACCAACACTTACAACGTCAAGATAAATGGATGCTCCCTCTAATTTTTCAGCACTCACCCTTACAATGCCGCTTTCAACGGTATTTTCCGAGCCAAGCGCCGAAAAACCTTTTAAATGCTGGTCAATAGGACGAAGCCCGAAATTACAACCGCCCGGAAGCGCAACATCTGCCTTTTTAAATCTGCCTAGCAACGCACCTAAAAGATAATAAGACGCACGCATCTTCCTAACCATTTCATAAGGTGCAGTCTGCTTA
The DNA here is from genome assembly GCA_017935435.1 of Clostridia bacterium. Taxonomy (GTDB): domain Bacteria; phylum Bacillota; class Clostridia; order UBA1381; family UBA9506; genus RGIG9126. Next base: position 25,765 of record JAGBHP010000033.1, read on the forward strand.
TCCACTTTAGATGAATCAATTTTTAAGGTATGCCTGTCAACAAACTCTACCTTTGCACCAAGATGCTCCAAAATCTCAACAATAACCTGAACATCACGAATATCGGGAACATTTTCAATTATACATTCCCCGTCAACCAAAATAGCCGCCGGAATTATAGCAACCGCCGCATTTTTTGCGCCGCTCACCGTAACCTCACCTGAAAGCCTTACTCCGCCTCGTACAACTATTTTCTCCAATATGTAAATCACCCACTTTTGTGAAATCCAATCAGCTTACTATATAATGTTACAAAAAATCTAATTGTATAATACTTATCATATCTATTATACCATACAAATGCAAAAAATCAAGATTTTATACAATATTTTATAATTTTTTTGATTATATAAATTAGAATTTAACGTAGTACCGTTTGGCAGAGCGACAGGCTCCCCTGTGTAAGGGGAGCTGTCACCGAAAGGTGACTGAGGGGTTGTTTTTGTGTCAACGAACGTATTTTAATAACAACCCCTCCGAGTTTCGCTTTGCGAAACCC
>JAGBHP010000034.1 GCA_017935435.1 Clostridia bacterium
CAACATTGTTTAGTCCATGCTCTCCGGGAATCTTAAAAGACTTTTCTTCATCGCCCTTTTTCGGAGCAATTTTTTCCTTAACTTTAGAAGCCGCCCATTGCATAGCTCCCGCAGTCATAATAGCGGCGCCAGCCGCTACAAACGGGGGATTAAGCGTTTCAAAGCCGACAAACATAGCAGCAACACCTCCAACCGTATATTTTCTCGGATTTTCTTTAAGCACGCGCATATTTTCCACAAATACATCTTTAACAACGTTTTTAGGGTTATTCCAGGCTTTAACCGTTTCATCTTTGACGCGCTTAAACAAATCTTTTCCCGCCGCGTATGCTTTTGAACCTGCAACAAAAGTTTTTGCCTTGTCTTTCACGTTCTTAAAATCAAAATTACGCATTTTTTTAGAGGAGTGAGTATCAGCTTTGCTCTGCTCGCCCTCTCTCAATTTTTCACAAAAAGCTCTTTCTTCGGAGGATAGCTGATGAACCTTTACAACACCAGCAAGCTCAGGATGAAGTTTGGCAATTTCCTCAAAACGCATTCTTGTTTCCAAACCGACAATTCCCTTATAATCCGCAAGTCCCATTTTTTCTATTTCCGGCAAAGTTGCAGCCCAATAAGCTTTTGCCACTTTCTCATCACCAAAATATTTCCCCATTTTATTATATTCTCTCAAGCGCAACTCTGGCTTACATTCATACTCTATACCTTGGCGTTCTAAAAAAGCATCTCTGTCAGAGTTCAATTTCATCGCTGTTTCAAGCATTAATACAGATATTTCAGGAGTCGCCGGTTGTATACTCGCCAAAGTTTGGCATAAATCACTTGTAACTGCACTAAAACTATAATCAGCAGATGTTCCGCTGGTACTCACACCATCTCCTTTAAGATAAGGAGAATTTTTCATAAAATCACAAACAGCAACCACCGCCGCCTCAGGAAAATCTCGGCCGATACCCCCTTTGACATAACTTTTTAAATCAGAACTATCCTTAAAAGAATAATTGCTTGATTTCAGATTTTCGGTAAAACTCATAAAAGAAGAAACAGCAATGGATTTATTTTTATTTGCCGCCAATTTCTTTTCCTGACGTTCGCGCATACTCTCAATCATTTTTTCTGTTTGTTTAGCATCCATTTTCTTAACTCCTTATATAAAATTTACCTGCTAAAAATAATTGTACGTTTTTTTACCGCAAAAAACGCACAACTTAATAGATTGATTCAAATAAAAAATATTTTCTTGACTATTGCTGAAAAAAAACGTACCTATTTTTTCAGCAGGTAACACAAAAAAACGGCGCCAAATTGCCCCGTTTAAAAAGAAATATCATTTCTACGCAAACTCAATCACAAAAGTTACCTAAAAAGCAACAGGCTTCCACCAAGAAGTGCGAAACTTCTCTTAGCTTTGCTAGGGAGGAACGACCGAAGCAAAGGTTAGTTGTTGCTACAAGTAGAAAGGCAACGCCTTTCGTAGCGGTAGAAATTTTAGTAGTGAACCCGAAATGTCCACCAAGGAGCAGGAGCGTACACAAACGTACATGACTGCTTCAAAAAGTGGCTTCCATCCACGAACTCAAAACCCAAGTCCCACTTAAAAATGCGAAATTTTGCGAAATAATCGCGGATGTCCTGCCCTAAAGCGGAGCGTACATAATAGTACGTGAGCATTTAGGGACAGGCTTCCATCGCGAATTAGTTCACAAAATTACACATTTTTATAATTGGTCATCAGGAGATTCAGCACCCTATCCACCGTAGCCTTCAAATCCTTACGCTCAACCACGATATCAACCATACCGTGCGCTTTCAGGTATTCCGCGGTTTGGAAGTCATCAGGCAGTTTTTCGCGAATAGTCTGCTCAATAACTCTCTTGCCGGCAAAACCAATCATCGCGCCTTTTTCGGCAATATGAATATCGCCGATCATCGCAAACGAAGCCGAAACGCCGCCGGTTGTCGGATTCGTAAAGATAGAAATATAAGGAAGGCCTTTTTCTTTCAAGCGGTTAATCGCCGCCGTCGTGCGCGCCATCTGCATTAACGAAAGCATACCTTCTTGCATTCTTGCCCCGCCCGAAGCGCTGG